>JALTEW010000125.1 GCA_027073795.1 bacterium
AGCCCAGTTTTACGGCCACTGTTAGAATCAGCATTAAGGGGGCAAGAAGAATCAGCATCACAATTGACACGATAATATCCATGACCCGTTTCCCAAGGCGGCCCCAGCCGTAAAGCGGTGAACTGCTTACGTTGATAATGGGAATCCCATCCAGCTCCTCAATACTCGCATTGAGGATATAGAACCTCAAAAAGTCCGGAACGATATGGATATCCACTAATTCCTCGCGGATCTGCTCGATGAGCGGCTTCAGATAAACCTGTTCATCGATGGGAAGCGCAAAGACAACATGCTTGATTTGACGTGCCTGAATAACCTCCTGCAAGGCATCATAACCACCGAGCACAGGAACACCCTCGATTAGAGTTTCTTTACCTCCACTGCCATTTGTCAGAAACCCGACAACCCTCAACCCCAGATCAGGCCTCCCCCGCAGGTAGGAAACCACCTGATGCCCCATATCTCCGGCGCCAACCACGAGAAGAGATTCCCTTGTCTGTTTACCGTAATGCCTTACAATCTTCATCAAAAATATACGGTCCAGATTCAGAAAAAGCAGATTAAAAAAAACGAAATAGAATAGAACAACGCGGGAGTATTTATACTCCCTGAAGAAATAGGCAACCGCCACAAATAGCAAGAGGTGCAGAGAAACCGCCTTGAGAACGTTGAGGAAAAGGGTTCTTTGCCGGTGGGCCAGGGATGCCTCGCCCAACTTCGCATAATGGAAAACCGGCAGCCATGTCACATATATGGCAATCAGCAACACCACATAGTCGCCAAATGGGGGAACCCCTTTTGTCACAGGGACAATAGAAACGTGAAATCTCAGCCAAAAAGCCAAAACCCAGGAAAGGCTCAGAAAAAGCAAATCCAGCATGAACAGGATTCCGACCCATACCTCCTTACGCTTTCCTATCATTGAAGCCTATCCTGCCGATCAGTGACATCATGAATCAGGGACATAAACTCCTTGGTGAACCTCCCCTTATCAAACCTCAGGGCGTTTTCACGCATCCGTGTTGGGTCAAAGTGATCCTCAATCTTCTCAAACGCTTCGACGGCTTCCATGATCGCTGAGGGGGTTTGTTCCTTAAAGAACACACCTGTTCCGGGGTGCGTTTTATCTACATAGGGTATGACCGACTCAACCACACCACCCTTTCCATAAGCAATCACGGGCCTTCCAGCGGCCTGAACCTCCACGGGCACCAACCCAAAATCCTCAACGCCCGGGAAAACAAGCGCGCGACAGCGTGCATACAGATCCGGCAGCTCTGCCTCATCCACCCAACCCAGAAACTCGATGTTTTTCTCCGCAAGTGCCTTCAGCCTTTTTTCTGCCTGGCCGCTGCCCACGACCAACAAACGACGTCCCAGTCTGTTGAACGCCAAAATGGCCTGATCCATCTTTTTATATGGGGCGAACGCGGAAATCAGGAGATAATAATCCCCCCCCCTCTCAGACGGGAAAAATCGGTCGCAATCCACAGGGGGGTAAATCACCGCGGCGTCTCGGGCATAATAGCTACGGATTCTCTGCCTGACAAATTCCGAAATAGCAACAAAACGTGTGGTCCTTCCAACTGATCCCGTATCCCATATCCTCAAATAGTGAAGTACGAGCCCCACAACAGGGCCTTTTATCCATCCTGCCCCCCCAAAATAGTCAAACCGCCTGTCCCAGATGTATCTCATGGGCGTAAAGCAATATGAAATATGAAGCGCCTCTGGGTTCGGAATAATTCCCTTAGCCACACAATGGCTTGTGCTGATAACGAGATCGTATCCCTCAAGTTTAAATGCCTCAATCGCGGCTGGGAACAGGGGAAGATAACTTCGATAGTACCTCTTCACGAAAGGGAATTTCTGGAGAAAAGAAGTTTTGATACGATGGCGTTCTATGGATTGACTGACACTTCCCTCGAAATGGAAAAGGGTATAAATCTCCGCATCAGGGAACAGATGGCACAATTGCTCAAGGACCTTCTCTCCCCCACGCATCCCTGTCAGCCAATCATGGATTAAGGCAACTTTCAAACGTTTCACCTTTCCCCTGAATTTTCCATCATTTCATCATACCAGACTTCAGGATATTCTTAAACCAGTGGACCGGAAAGGGCCTGCTGATACACTGAAAGGTGTTCCCGGATTGAGTGTTCCCATCGAAATTTACCTGCTTGAATAACCCCCCTTTCTCCCCAAGATTTTCGTATTTCCTGATTCTCCAGCAGGGAAACAAGGGCTTGGTAAAATGCCTTTCCATCCTTTGGCGGAACGAGAATGCCCCCTTCCCCAATCACTTCGGGAAGAGAGGCAACCCTAAAAGCCACCACGGGTGTTCCACATGCCATTGCCTCGAGCGGCGGAAACCCAAACCCTTCATACAGAGAGGGGAAAACAAAAACACGCGCGTACCGGTAACATGCGCGTAAGGCATCATTACCAAGATTTCCCAGAAACTTCACATGATTATCTATCCCATATCGCCGTGCCGCACGATAAACAGCACCATCTTCGTCTTTCCTGCTTCCTGTCAGGCACAGGAATAGCGTGGGAAAATCCTTGAAAACCTCTCGGCATATTTCGAGCAATTGTAGGAGGTTTTTATGAGATTTGTGGTTCCCCACGTAAAAGAGAAAAGAATCTGGAAGATCGAGGGTCTGCCTAATCACCTCGTCCTCTCTGGTTGGTTTGGGAGAAAAAAACGGCTCAAGGCCATGCAGGATGGGGAAACACCTGTCTGCCGCTTTCGGGAAAAGCCGTATAAGTTCGCGCCGGCTAAATTCCGATGGGGTAATAATAGCCTTCGCATGTCTGATCGCATACCTTATCTGCCAGAGGGCATATCCTTTATGCAAGGGCGTTTTGGGAAAAACCACATGAATAATATCGTGAATTGTTACAGCGAGGGGCACCTTCAAAGAGAAAGGAACCACATAATGGGGCTCGTGGTAGAGATCAATCTCGACCTGTTTTACTTTTTTCGCCAGAGACAACTGCTCCCTGAGGCTATAAAGGCCTGCCTTTTCGACAT
>JALTEW010000126.1 GCA_027073795.1 bacterium
AATTTCGCGGAGATTAAGAAGAAAACCTATGGATATACTCGTGTTACAATTCTTCAGCCCATCAATTCTCAAGCGAAAGGAGAGGAGATTCCATGATAAAGGCAATCTATCCCGGATCTTTCGACCCCATAACCTTTGGCCACATCGACATTATACGGAGGGGCCTTGAAGTTTTTGACCAGATCGTCATTGCCGTTGCCCACAACATTGAAAAAGAAGGTCTCTTCAGCGTCGAGGAAAGGAAAAATCTTATCCGGGAAGCCCTCAAAGATTTAAACCGGGTAAGTGTTGACAGTTTCGAAGGGCTTCTTGTCAACTATGTGGAAAAAACCCAGGGGAATGTAATTATTCGCGGATTACGCGCCACCTCTGACTTCGAATATGAGTTTCATATGGCCTCTATCAACCGGCACCTAAACAACCGTTTTGACACCTTTTTTATGATGACTGCCAAAGACTACTTTTTTGTCAGTTCCCGGACTATCAAAGAAGTTGCTATGCTGGGTGGAAGTGTAAAGGGACTTGTGCCAGAAAATGTAGAAAACGCCCTGAAGTCAAAATTCCGTGCCCTAACGCGTTAAAGAAGTGATATAAACAAACTTAACACCGGCCTTCCGATATTCCGGAATTGCCTTTTTTAATGCCAGATAGGTTGCACGATGGGGATGCCCAATCCCTATCCCGTATCCTTTCCTCTTTGCTATTTCTACAAGGTGGTCAAGCTGTTGCCTTATTTTCTTTACGTCCCTTGTGTTATCCAGAAAAACATCCCGGCTGGCTGTTGGAATACCCGCTTCCCTTGCCATTTTAGACCCTATGGATTTTGTGATGGTTCGGCTATCCAGAAAAATCTTTTTCCTCTTTTTTAAAACTTCCATCACAGCTCTCATTCCCTTTGGGTCACAGGTAAAACGTGACCCCATATGGTTGTTGATACCGCAAACCTCGGGGATACGGTTAAGATCGGCTATGAGTTGCTTCTCGACATCCTTCCGGCACATCTTTACATACAGCGCGCCAGGCCCCGGATCTTTTCCCTTCCCCGGATACCCTTCTGGCTCCATGGGAAGATGCATGAGAATCTCATGTTTTTTGGTTCGGGCTTCTCTGGCGATTTCTCTGGAATGGGGAGCAAAAGGGAAAATAGATAAGGTAATGGGGACGGGAAGGCTCAATAAATCCCTTGCAATGGAAAGATCATAACCAATATCATCAATGACAATGGCAACCTTGATCACTTTCCCCCCTGCTGGTTTGACCGGCGCTATGGGGACAATCTTGTTTTCTGGTTTGCCTTCGGTGTAAGGAATAAAAGTAGGTGGTTTAACAAAGGCAAGTTTATGTGTAACCCTTTTGCCACAGTAGATTCGGATTACATCATGATTGTTTTTCTTTATTTCAAGGTTCTTATAGCGACACCTTAATTCCTTGATAAGCGCCCTGTACACCTTTTGCGCTTTCTTTTCACCTGCTTTCAACGTAAAGACCGTCTCTATCCCATAAGACTGCCATGTAACATTATTACGCGAGAAACCTTCTTGAAACAGGACGCCAAGAATGGTCGTGGTCACTTCCCCTTGGCGGCGGAAGCACGAATGTTTAACAAAGGCCTTTTTACCTTTGTAATAATGAAAGGTGCCCCAAGAAACAGCAATAGCTGCTAAGATTATAATAACAGCAAATATCTTCTTTCTTGAAGCGCTCCGGGACTTTCGACGCGTACTTCTGGCAGGCCTTTTAGCAGAGGAAGTTCGCCCTCTGGAAGAGGCGCTTTTCTTCGCTGGCGATCGGGTTTTTTGAGATTTTGGCAAAGAGCAGGGCCTCTATTTCTTTACCTGGTCCGAAAGCCCAAGAATCCTCGCGCCCTTCAAAACCTCTATCGCCCTTTCAATCAAAGGGTCTGCTGGCACTTTAACCCTTTTGCCAAATTCCTCCCCTCCAGCAGCTTTTCCCTCACTCTCCTTTCCCTTATTCTCAACACCCTCCAGGTGATGTTCCAGATCCCTTTCTTTGATGAAGGGATGATCCTTTCCCTTCTCTTTTTTGGCCTCGAGTTCCGCCTTCAGAATCACTGGTTCTACAATAATGTCCGGCGTGATTCCCTCCGCCTGAATCGATCGTCCACTCGGAGTATAATAAAGGGCGGTTGTCAATCGAAGCCCTGATCCATCACTCAAGGGTATAATCGTCTGGACAGAACCTTTGCCAAATGTCTGGGTTCCCATAATAACCCCGCGATGGTGGTCTTGGATGGCCCCCGCGACAATTTCTGACGCACTCGCGCTTCCCGCGTTGGTCAATACAACCAGGGGGTATTTCACAATTGTTGTGGAACCCTTTGCCTGAAAGGCGATATTGTCCCCTTCGTCGCGTCCCTTAATAGACACAATCAGCCCCTCACTTATGAAACGATCCGCAATCTTCACGGCCTGATTAAGCAACCCACCCGGGTCATTTCGCAGGTCTAAAATCACCCCTTCAATCTGATGATGGCTTTCTGCCTTGAGTTTCTCAACTGCCTTGACAAAATCATCATCCGTCCTTTCCTGAAACTGAGATATTCTGATATAAGCGAAGTGGTTTTCATAAAGTTTCGATTTAACACTCTTTATCTTTATGATGTCCCTAACGATCGTAACCTTTTTAGGGCGCGTAAACCCCTTGCGCATGATCGTAATGGTTACCTTAGTACCCTTCTTGCCCCGCAATCTGCGAACCGTATCCATCAAGGTCATATTCTTCGTCCACTTCCCTTCAATGGCAATGATCTGATCCCCCGCCTTGATGCCCGCCTTATAGGCGGGCGTGTCCGCAATAGGAGCAATAACAGTCAGGACACCGTCTCGCATCGTTATCTCAATCCCAAGTCCGCCAAAGCTCCCTTTAGTTTCCACCTGCATCTCTTTGTACATCTTCGGAGTCATGAAGGATGAGTGAGGATCCAGGGAGCTCAACATCCCTTTGATAGCACCATAAATAAGCTTTTGGGTCTTAACCGGTTTCACATAATCCTTCTCGATGATATGGAGGACATC
>JALTEW010000127.1 GCA_027073795.1 bacterium
CGCCACCCCCGCTTGAAATATGGGTGATTTGTTCAGCAACCCCGGATTCACGAATGGCGCGGACAGAATCGCCTCCGCCCACAACACTTTCACTGGGGGATGCCCCTACGGCCTTGGCAATGGCGTAGGTTCCCCTTGAAAAAGGTACCATTTCGAAAATACCCATTGGGCCATTCCAGAAGATCATGGTTGCCGTTTTGATCTGCTCTGAAAATGCTTCAATCGTTTTGGGACCGATATCCACCCCGATGAAGGGACTGGGAATGGCTGCCGTTTCAGTCGTTTTGTAAGGGGCGCCCTCGCGAATTTCAGAGGTGACAACATGGTCGGCCGGGAGGACAAACGTGGTATCTGTTTCAACAGCCCTTTTCATAATCTGTTCGGCATCGTTAAGGGAGTTCCCTTCAACCCGGGAGTTTCCCACATCAATCCCCCTGGCCCTCAGGAAAGTGTAGGCCATAGCACCTCCCACAAGGATAGTTTGAGCCTTGTCCATGAGGGAGTATAAGACTCCCAGTTTGTCTGAAACCTTGGCACCCCCCAGGATGAGTACGAAATTTTCGGTTTGTGCGCTTAAAACATGGGTTAGGGCTTCAACTTCTTTTTTAAGAAGGAATCCCGCTCCTTTGATATCCATGAGTTTGGGAACCCCAGCAACCGAGGCATGGAAGCGGTGGGCGGCTCCGAAGGCGTCGTCGATATAGGCCTCGCCCAATTGGGCCAGTGCCTTGGCAAAAGTAGGATCGTTTTTAGTCTCTTCCTTGTGAAATCTGAGATTTTCCAGAAGCAGGATTTCCCTTTCTCCAAGGGATGATGCAGCCTTTTCCACATCCGCTCCAACACAATCAGGTGCCAGAGAAACAGGTTGATTTAGAATTTCCGATAGCCTTTGGGCTACCGGCTGAAGGCTCAGCTCAGGTTTAACGGTTCCCTTGGGCCTTCCTAAGTGAGACATCAGGATAATCCGACACTGATGTTCCAAGGCGTACCGGATGGTAGGAAGACTCACCTGGATCCGCGTGTCATCGGCTACGTCCCCCTCGGGTGTGAGAGGGACGTTAAAATCCACACGTATTAGAACCCGCTTGTCCTCAATGGGAAGCTGATCGATGATTTTGAAGGATGTTGCCACTTACATCCCTTTTGCTACAAACCCGAAAAGTTCGCTCATGCGGTTCGAAAAACCCCACTCATTGTCGTACCATGAAAGAACTTTGGCCATGCGTCCACCGATAACCTTCAGGGATGGAGCGTCCAAGGTTGAGGAATTGGGATTTCCATTGAAGTCGATGGAAACAAGGGGTTCCTCGCTGATTCCCAAGATTCCCTTCATACTTCCCTCGGCATATGCCTTGAAGGCGTCTAATAATTTATCAACCGTTGTTTCTTTGGAAAGCCAGGCAACGAGATCCACGATCGAGACGTTGGGTGTGGGGACGCGAATGGCCATTCCGTCAAGTTTACCCTCTGTTTCCGGAATCACCAGGGACAGGGCTTTTGCAGCACCTGTCGTGGTAGGTATCATGGAGACACCGGCTGCACGGGCGCGTCTGAGGTCTTTGTGGGGCAGATCAAGGATTTTCTGGTCATTTGTGTAAGCATGTGTGGTGGTCATCAACCCATATTCGAGCCCGAATTCGTCAACCAGAACTTTGACCACGGGGGCAAGGCAGTTGGTGGTGCATGACCCCATCGAGATGACGTCGTGTTTAGCCGGGTCATATTTTTCGGAATTGACACCAAGGACGATTGTGACGTCGGCATTCTTCGATGGTGCAGAGATAATAACCTTCCTGGCGCCCGCCGTGAGATGGCCGGCCGCCTTGTTACGGTCTGTGAAGAGGCCTGTGCTTTCCAGGACGATATCTACGCCCAGTTCCTTCCATGGAAGCTTGGTCATATCACGCTCGGAAAGGACGCGAATCTTTTTTCCGTTGACGATGAGAGAGTCCCCTTCAACCGAAACGTCCGCGTTGATTTTTCCGTGTACCGAATCGTATTTCAAAAGATGTGCCAGGGTGCTGCTGTCGGTCAGGTCATTGACCGCCACAAACTCCAGGTTTTCTTTGCCCAGGGAAGCGCGAAAAACATTTCTTCCAATCCGCCCGAATCCATTGATAGCAATCTTCAGTGCCATAATTCCCTCCAGTTGTAAAATTTTGCGTCTTTATACCTTATTAGCGGTTGTTTTTCAAGGTGGGGTATTTCGCCGCACCGTGCATATCTTGTTTTACTTTTTAAGTTGGATTGAAATATGTTAGATTGTTTCAAGAGATTCGAGAAAAAGGAGAAAGATTTTGATAAAATACCATCCTGTTAGGTCAAAGAGACTGTGGGGTAATACGCTGGGAGAAAAGATCGTTGTTTTTTTTGCCACAGGTTTTTACACTGGGTATGCTCCGATTGTTCCAGGAACCTTTGGAACCCTGGTGGGGATTCCTCTGGCCCTGATCCTGTCACTACTTTCTTTGTGGCAATCAACCGTTATACTTGTTTTAATGATAGCCGTTTCCTGCTGGGTAGCGGACAAGGCAGAAAAAATTTATGGGATGAAGGACCCCAATGACATCGTGATTGATGAGGTAGTGGGGTACCTGGTGACGGTTTGGGCGCTTCCCATTTCATGGGGGGTAGTACTTGCGGGGTTCATCTTGTTCAGGGTTCTGGATATCCTGAAGCCATTTCCCATCCGGAAGATCGAGCAGCGGATCCCGGGCGGAGCGGGGGTGGTGATGGATGATGTCCTGGCAGGGATTTACGGGTGCATGATACTTCATGTTCTGTTTGTGCTGTGTGCAGGTTAGTTGCTTGTTTGTTCCTGGAGGTATCAGAAATTGAAGGATGAGGAAAAACTTTATCGTTTGTTATTAGAAAAGGGGATGACGATCGCAACAGCGGAGTCCTGCTCCGGAGGCCTGCTGGCCCACAGGCTGACCAATGTTCCGGGGATTTCGGAGGTCTTTTTGTTGGGGGTTGTCAGCTACAGCAACCAGGCCAAGGCAAGGGTGCTGGGTGTAGATGCCCGTGTGATTGAGCTGCGGGGCGCCGTCAGCGCTGAGGTGGCGCTTCAGATGGCAACGGGCGTCCAGAGGCTTGCCGGCAGCAGTTTTGGTATGGGGATTACAGGAATTGCGGGGCCGACAGGTGGAACAGAGGAAAAGCCTGTGGGGACCGTTTATATGGGGATATCCTTACCGGGCATGGGGATTGCTGAAGTTCGCCATTTCCTCTTCCAGGGTAACAGGGTACAGATCAAAGCCCAGACAACCGATAGGGCCCTAAACTGGGCTTGCCGAGTGATAGAAGCGGGAAATCCAAGGAAATGAGGGATAGGACACACGGATGACGCGTAAACGATTGACCCTTCACGGTGTCCTTTTCGTGCTGACCGTTATTTCAACCTATTTTGTCGCGGGTTTTTGGTATGCCTTCCCCCTGATGAGTATTCTTTTGTGCCATGAAATGGGGCATTTTGTGATGAGCCAAACCTACGGCGTGGAAGCCACGCTTCCCTTTTTTATTCCCTTTCCCCTGTCACCCTTTGGAACGTTTGGGGCCATCATCAAGATGAAAGGCTTGATTCCCAACCGAAAGGCTTTGTTTGACATTGGGGCAGGAGGCCCCCTTGCGGGGCTTATTCTGACCTTCCCTGCCATTTATTTTGGTCTGAAGGCTTCGAAAATTGTACCACTGAATTCACTTCATGGTCGCGGGCTGATTCTTGGAGACAGCCTTCTGTTCAAAGGGCTTCAGTATCTGGCGCTTGGCCCAATCCCCAAAGGGTATGATGTGGTGCTTCATCCCGCTGCCTATGCGGGGTGGGTTGGGCTGTTTGTCACCGCCCTCAATCTTCTTCCTATTGGGCAACTGGACGGTGGTCATATCCTTTACGCCCTGTTTGGTCCGAAAAGCCTCAAGGTCTATCGGGTAGGGATCCTTCTTTTTGCCGTTTACGCCCTGTTTTTCAACCTTGAATGGGTACTGCTGGTCACTCTTCTTTTCTTTTTCGGGCTGAAACATCCCCCGCCCCTTGATGATGTCACTCCCCTTGATTCAAAACGTCGGGTCATCGGAATTATCATGCTGATTATCTTTTTCAGTTCCTTCATGCCATCACCTTTCCCGGGGCTGGCCAAAGAACTGGGGGGGCTTGCGGGCTAATGGGCAGATCCGGGCGCTTTCTCCTTTACAGCTTGGGATGTCCGAAGAACCTTGTCGATTCGGAATGGCTCAGCAGCCGGCTCATGGAGGCGGGATGGTGCCCCACAGAGGATCTTTCGGAGGTTGACGCCATTATCGTAAACACCTGTTCATTTATCAGGCCTGCGGTGGAGGAGTCCATCGATGCCATCCTTACCCTTCACCAGAAGGTGCCTGAGGCCAGATTGATTGTGACGGGGTGTCTTCCCCTTCGGTACGGCACGAAGCTTCGCGCTCTTTTTCCGGAGGTGGACACCTTTTTTCTTTCCCGGCGGATGGAAGTCCTGAGCGCCACGGACATTCAGGAGATGCTTTCCGGAAAGGGGTGGGTAGTCCATCACCGGGGGGTCCCTTCTGGCGGCCCCCCTGCCCGGACGATTTCCACCCCCTTTTACACGGCCTACGTGAAGATTGCTGATGGATGTAACCGGCGATGCGCCTTCTGTACCCTTCCAGTGATTCGCGGCAGGTACCGTTCCCGCCCTCAGGATGATATTGTTCAGGAGGTAAAGGGACTTGTGGCCAATGGGGTAAAGGAAATTATCCTTGTGGCACAGGATACAGCGGCGTATGGAACAGATTTAGGGAAAGGACACACGCTCGCGGCCCTTTTGAATGCGCTGGGAGGTCTTGAAGGGGTTGTCTGGATCAAGCTTCTTTACCTCTATCCAGATGTCCGCCGCATCGATACATCCCTTGTTGAGGTGATACGGTGTTATGAATCCATTTGCCCTGTGGTTGATGTCCCGATTCAGCATGTTTCCCCCGTGGTTTTGAAAAGCATGAGGCGCCCCGGCCCGGATGCCATCAGGCGGGTTTTACAACGGCTGAAGGGGATTCCGGACATCCATCTACGGACTACGGTGATGGTAGGATTTCCGGGAGAGACGGAGGAGGATTTCAAACGTCTATGCGATTTTGTGGGAGAAGGGTGGTTTTACAGCCTTGGTGTCTTTCCTTATTCGGATGAAGAAGGAACGTGGGCCTATAAGCTTTCTGGGAAAGTTCCCGAGGAGGAAAAAGATCGTAGGGTTGAGACCCTCATGGGGATTCAGCAGGAGGTTTCCCTCAGTAAAAATCGGGACCTTATTGGGTCTGTCCTGCCTGTGGTGATTGAGGGTTCCCACGAGGAGACGGACTTGCTATTAAAGGGACGGACCGCCTTTCAGTTTCCCGAGATTGATGGGGGGGTTGTGATAAACAGGGGGACGGCAGAGGTTGGAGAAATTGTCCCGGTCCGCATGACTGACGCGGGTACCTATGATCTTGTGGGAGAAATCGTGGAACGGTGAGATAACCTCTCCCGTCCCGTCGCTGCCCATAGCGTAGGATGCCGTTTCAATTTTGTTGCAAAGACTTAACCTTCGTGGTAGTTTTTAGAAAAAAAGGAGGGAATTGTCATGGGAACCATAACGCTCCAGCCTGTCGATTCGTGTGAGGTGGTTGTCCTGGTGGACAACTATATCGATTTGCTCCTGCCGCCAAAAGAAGGGGTTGTTCGTCCCCCTCTGGCGACAGGGGAGACCATTCCGGAGGATACGATCCTTGCCGAGCATGGCCTTTCAATTTTGCTTCGGCTGACCTACGGGGGGGAAACCCATCTGGTCTTGATGGACGCGGGTTATACCGATAAGGCGCTTCCTCACAACCTGAACTTTCTGGGGTTGAGTCTCAGCGATGTAGAATTAGTAGTCATAAGTCATGGCCATATGGATCACTATGGTGGTTTGGTTTGGGCCGTTGGACAGATAGGTAAGAAACCGGTGCCTGTTGTACTTCATCCAAATGCCTTTGTAACACCCAGGTTTTTCAAATTACCAGATGGCCGGGATCTTTTGTTTCCCGTCATGAATCGTAAGGCCGTGGAGAACGCAGGAGGGGAATTCAAGGAACTTGCTGATCCCAGTGTCCATATGGATGGCCATCTTCTGGTGACTGGTGCCGTTGAAAGAGTTACTCCCTTTGAGAAGGGGATGCCCAACGCCTATATGAAACAGGGCGATGAGATTGTGCATGATGACATCCTGGATGATCAGGGGTGTGCTATCAACATCCGGGACGAAGGGATTCTTGTCATTTCGGGTTGTGCCCACGCGGGGATTATCAACACAGTGAAGTACGCACAGAAACTTACGGGAGTGAAAAAGGTTTTAGGGGTTATGGGGGGATTTCACCTGACAGGCCCTGTGTTTGAACCCATTATTGGGGACACGATTGAGGAAATGAAAAAAATCAATCCCCAGCGGCTTGTCCCCATGCACTGCACGGGCTGGACAGCCATTAAGGCCTTTGAAGCCGCCATGCCCGAGGCCTTTGCCCTGAATGGGGTTGGCACAACCTACCAGTTTTAATGGCCGTGCCGAGAGCTGCTATCATTACGATTGGAACGGAGCTTCTCCTTGGAAAGGTCGTTGACACAAATGGCGCTTATTTAGGGGAAGTTCTTTCCTCTGCCGGGTTTGATGTAACGGTGCGTGTCTCTGTTGGGGACCATAGGGGAGAAATCAGCCGATGGGTCCAGGATCTGTTAAAAGAGGTGAACCTGATTGTTACCACGGGGGGGTTGGGGCCCACAGAGGATGACCTGACGCGCCAGGAGGTCGCGGATGCCTTTGGCATGCCTCTCGTTTTTAAGGAATCCCTGCTGCGGGAGATTGAGGCGATTTTTGACTCCAGGGGGTTTCACATGACTGAAAATAACAGGCGGCAGGCCTATCTTCCAAAAGGCGCCCGGGCCATTTCTAATCCTATGGGTACCGCCCCCGCGTTTTACGTCCACACAGGTGATAATCGTGAGGTGGTATGCCTTCCCGGTGTGCCGAGGGAATTGAAATTTCTGATGGAACAGAAGGTCCTGCCCCACCTCAGGGATGCCTTTGGTTTGGGGGGGCGGGTCAAGCGGACGCGCGTTCTAAAGATTTGTGGGCTTGGGGAGAGTGGTGTAGATCAACAAATAGGCGACTTGGTGAAGTTGGAGGGGGATACAGTTGTTGGATTGCTTGCCTCCCCTGGAATGATCAGGGTTCTTATTACAGCTGAAGGGAAAGACGCGCCAGAGGTGACACGGAAGATTGAGACCGTGGAAGGAAAAATCCGTCAGCGGCTGGGAAAGTTAATCTTTGGCGTCGATGAGCAGACCCTTGAAGGGGTTGTCCTTGAGGCACTCAGCAGAGTGGGAGGAGCTCTCTTTATTGAAGATGAGGCGACGGGCGGGGAATGCCTCCGAAGGCTTTTAAAGCCTTTTTCAGGGAAGTATCGTGCAGAGGGCCGACTTTTCTTTAATCCAGATTTATCTAAGGCGAACCATTTTGGCGATGGTGAGAAACCGTTACCGATCAGGCTTCGGATAACCCCTTTGCCAGAGCTTGACAGGGGTTTGCGGGGGTTTGAAATATCCATCCGGGGCAAGGGGAGGGAGAAGAAAGCGAATATTCGTCTGGGAGGGCTAAAAGAAGATGTCGAAACCCGCTTGGGGATTATCGCCTTGGATCAACTCAGAAAATGGTTGGATGATAAGATGTCATAATCCCAGCAGTTGGATGTTTCAACTGGAAAAATGACGCAAAAAGGGGCTCGACAAATTTTTTGATAAAAAGAGGGAGGGATATCATGGATCACGAGGCAGTATTTACGGAAAACGCGCCGGCCGCCATTGGGCCTTATTCTCAGGCGATTGTTCTGGGGGATTTAATTTTTGCCGCCGGGCAGATACCAATCAATCCTGAAACAGGGGAGGTTGTGGCGAGTCCGATTGAGCGACAGACGGAACAGGTCTTGAAAAATCTACGGGCTGTTTTACAGGCTGCGGGCAGTGACTTGGCCCATGTGGTAAAGGCCACCGTTTATCTGAGCTCCATGGATGATTTTGAGGTATTTAACAAGACCTACGCCTCATTTTTCACGGAACCCTACCCCGCGCGGGCCACAGTTGCAGTAGCGGCCCTTCCAAAAGGGGCATTGCTCGAGATAGAAGCGATTGCGTATCGGAAGTAAACAGTAAAAAGTGAATGTCTTGTGTCTCATCCTGATGTGGGTTGACGGGTATAATAGGGAGAAGGGAAACCTCGGAAAATAGGGGGTGTTGCTTCGACCTACGGGCTTTTACCTTCAACCTAATTAAAAAGGGAAAACCCCACAGGTATCATTAAGGAGGCGAAGGGACATGCCATCTTCAAAGAATTCAATGACGTTCAAGGCGCCAAAGTCTTGGCGAAAGTGAAAGACATTGTGAAGATCAAGCCCCAGAACCCAGCACACAATGAGGCTGTTGATACCTCCATGGGCTACCACAACAAATTCTTCGCCGGTATGACGTTGCGTTAATTCTTCGACGACAGAAACGGAGCGTTGCTGTGCCTCGATAAGGTTTTCCCCCCCAGGTATTCGGTAAGTAACATAGTTGTCAAATTTCTTACGCGCTTCATCCGGGAATTTCTCCCATACCTCTTTAAGGGTCAGCCCCTCCCAGATCCCCTGCTTCACCTCACGAAGGTCTGTAAATTCCTCCCGGATGGTGGTTGGAAAGTACCGCGCAATCGTTTCCGCCCCCTTCCGGGTTCGAATCAGATCGCTCGAGTAGATTCCTTTGATTGGGCGGTATCTAAGACGTTGAGCGACCCTTTCGATTTGTTTCATGCCTTCAGCCGAAACATCTACGTCCAAGTGTCCGTTGTAACGGAAGGTATCGCCCGTGGTATTGATGGTTTGCCCATGTCGGATAAGATAGAGACGCGTCATGGTATAGAATTTTGAAGGGTCCCAGAGGGTGTCAATTGGCCTGCTCATTTCTCATACGAAAAGGGGAGGAAGGTTTGAATGCTTCCTCCCCATAAATGTTGTGGTTCTATCGATTACGCCGTGCCCATGAGGTATTCATGGATGGCGGTGGCAGCCTTTCTTCCGGCGCCCATAGCCAGGATAACGGTGGCGGACCCTGTCACGATATCGCCACCAGCGTAAACCCCTTCCATGGAGGTTTTTCCAGTTTCCGGGTCCGCCTCGATGTAGCCGCGTTTGTTAAGTTTGAGATTTGGTGTGGTGTTGGGAATTAGCGGGTTGGCACGGGTTCCAAGGGCAACAACAACCATATCGCATTCCATCGTGAAGTTGGAGCCTTCGATAGGGATCGGGCGTCTCCTTCCCGATTCGTCTGGTTCACCAAGTTCCATGTGGATACACTCCATTCCCGTAACCCAGCCATCTTCGTTTCCGATGAATCGAACGGGGTTGGTCAGAAGTTCAAACTGCACCCCTTCTTCCTCGGCGTGATGTGCCTCTTCGGCACGGGCAGGCATCTCTGCGCGGGATCGGCGGTAAACGATTTTTACGGTTTCAGCGCCCAGCCTCAGGGCGGTTCGGGCAGAGTCCATGGCCACGTTCCCGGCACCGATGACAGCTACGTTTTTCCCAATGGCAATAGGGGTATCGTACTCAGGGAATTTATAGGCCTTCATAAGGTTGGAACGGGTGAGATATTCGTTAGCGGAATAGATACCGCAGAGGTTTTCTCCAGGCAGGTTGAGGAATAGGGGGAGGCCTGCGCCCACGCCCAGGAACACGGCGTCATGGTTTTCCAGAAGCTCGT
>JALTEW010000128.1 GCA_027073795.1 bacterium
AGATTCTGGGATTAAAGCGGATCCCCTCTTCAGACGCCATAGGAGACTGGTTGCGCCGGAGTGGTGATAATGGGTGTCTTAAGGGATTAGAGAGCGTCAATCATCAGGTATTAAAAAGGGTCTTACAGAGAGACGGGATAAAGACTTACACCCTGGACATCGACGCCACGGGGATAGAGGCGGAAAAGGAGACAGCCAAGAGGACGTATAAAGGGTACAAGGGGACTATGCCCATCGTGGGGCATCTGGCGGAAAACGGGCTGGTTATAGGCAATGACTTTCGGGAGGGGAACGCCTCACCCGGGTCGAAGAACCTGGAGTTTCTGAAGGCCTGTGAGAAGCAACTGCCGAAGGGAAAGAGGGTTGGGGCGTTTCGGGCGGACAGCGCCTCCTACCAGGCGAAGGTGATCAACCATTGTGAGGCCCATGGGATACGCTACGCCATTGGGGGAGACCTGGACCAGGCTGTAAAAAAGGTCATCAAGACGATTAAAAGAGGAGACTGGCGGCCGTACCAGGGGGGACGGATAGGAGAGAGTATCCACAGCATGGAAAAGACAGACAAGGCCCAAGGCAGGGACCTTCTCTTCTACTAGAATGACTGATTTTACCGATTAAGGAAAGCCCCCCTTTCTTTGTCAATATAAAAGGGTGGATGGTCCCTCTACACCCCCTTTTTAAATCTTCATTTTTCCTGACTTTGAACATACAAGGCGGGCTAAACTTCGCTGTCCCCCGGTCCCTGTGAAAGGTCTGAGCATTGACACTTTACAACCTGAAAAACAAGTTTTAGTATTTGAACATGTTACCTCACTTTAAAAATCGTAATTTTTATTTCATGGTTGTAGGGGACCTTGTGCTTTTTACTGCGTCGATCATGGGGGCTTATCTCATCCGGTTTGATTTTAAGCTAACTTCCAGCTTAGTGACCCAGATTTTAAGGCTACTTCCCTGCCTGCTTGTTGCGAAAGGTATCATCTTTTATTTTTTTGGCGCCTATAGGGGGATGTGGCGCTATTCCAGTCTCGTCGATGTCTGGCGGCTTTTCAAGGCGACGGTGTTTTCCAGCATGCTGATCATTTCTGTGGGTTTTTTTGTCCATCGTTTCCAGGGGTATTCCCGCGGCGTACTTGTGCTTGATGGTATTTTGACCTTTCTTTTTACGGGCGGGTACAGGCTGTTGATTCGGATTATGCATAACCATGGTTACCTGGGAAAAAGTAACCATATCGGTGGTTCGTTCGGCAGCCATGAGAGGAAAAGGGATAAAAGAGTTGTTCTTATCGGAGCGGGGGACGCGGGAGAGAAGACGTATCGTGAAATCCGCGACAATCCGATGCTGGGATACAATGTGGTCGCTTTCATCGATGATGACCCCAGAAAAAAGGGATTTTTGATCCATGGGGTTCCCGTGATGGGTTCCGTTGAAAAGCTTCCAGGTATTGTTGAAGGGTTGAGGGTTCAGGAAATTCTGATCACGTTGCCGAGTGCGACCGGAGCGCAGATGCGGAAGATTGTTGATGCCTGTGAGAAAACCACCCTTCCTTATAAAACGTTGCCAGGGCTGGGTGAGATTATCGATGGGAAGGTCAGCGTCAAAACCTTGCGGGATGTCAACTACAACGACCTTCTTGGTCGTGAGGAAGTACGGTTGGATTCCGCGGCTATTAACCAGTATATCTTTGGCAAATGTGTCCTCGTTACTGGCGCGGGAGGATCCATCGGGTCAGAACTGTGCCGTCAGATTATCAGGTTTAATCCTGGCTCACTTGTGTTGTTAGACTGCGCCGAGGCGAATCTTTACGAGATTCAGATGGAGATGGAGCATAAGCTGAAGTACAAAAATCATGTCCCCATTTTGGCGGATGTGAAGTCCGCCGAGCGTGTCAAGAGGATTGTTGGTGATTACAAACCGGATGTCATCGTGCACGCCGCCGCGAAGAAACACGTGCCGCTGATGGAAGAAAATCCTTGGGAGGCGGTGTTCAATAATATTATCGGAACCAAGAATGTCATGGAAGCAGCGGTTGAGAATGGGACGGAAAAATTTGTCATGGTTTCCACGGATAAAGCGGTAAGGCCAACGAGTGTTATGGGAGCGACGAAAAGGGTTTGTGAGCTGCTGATGTTAGCCTACCGTGGCCGGGGAACTACGGTGATGATGAGCGTGCGCTTTGGAAACGTGGTAGGGTCTTCTGGGTCGGTTATTCCCCTTTTTCGAGGACAGATCGCGTATGGGGGCCCTGTGACGGTAACCCATCCCGAGGTGACCCGGTATTTTATGACGATTCCCGAGGCTACACAGCTCATCCTGCAAGCCGGTGCCTTGGGGACGGGTGGGGAGATATTCATTTTGAAGATGGGGGTACCGGTTAAGATTGTCCAGATGGCGAGAGATCTAATAAGGCTTTCCGGCAAGGAACCTAATGAAGATATTGAAATTGTATTTACGGGTCTACGCCCTGGGGAGAAACTCTACGAAGAATTGATTTCGGAAGGTGAGGGAATTATTGCTACAAAACATGAAAAAATCATGGTACTCAGGCCGGATGATAAGTGGTATGGTTATGGCTCCCAGGAAGTTTACAGAGAATGGCTTTTTAATGCCATAGTTGAACTAAGTGAGTTGGCCAAGAAATTTGATGGTGATGGAATTAGAAGGAAACTTAAGGATATTATTCCAGAATATAAACCTGCCGTTAATAGTTGACGAAGAACCTGTGATTATAATGGATTTTACCCGGCATCTTTCACGAGATGTTTGCGCGTGGTGGGAACATGAGGGTCGCCTATCAAAGGGTGATCCCTCGGAGCTATAGCTTTTTTCTTATGGTTCAGCAAAAGCAAGAGGCCCTCTTTCTGATCCAAGCATAAGCATCAAACCAATAAAGAACATTAAAATCTCAAAGAATGAAAAAAAGATATTCTGTAAATCCTGTTCATTCTGTCTAAAAAAGATCTGACAGGATGGGTTGAAGCATCTAATCCCGTTTAAAGGATAGAGAAAGGAAGGATCCCGTCAATCCCGTCTAAAATTTATTGATTTGACTTTACGTACAAAACAGTATATTTTGTACGTAAAGGAGGCGAAAAAATGCGGAGAAGGATTCAAGTTAGTGAAGCACGGGCAAAACTTTCAAACCTATTAAAACAAATACATGAGAACCCTGACATTATCTATGAAATTACAGTAAATTCTATGGTGTTGGGAGAATTGCGTGCTCCAGATGCCATGCAATTTCGACTTAAGCCAGGAAAGGCACTCACTGACGCGATGGAGATGGTGGGTCAACCGGAAACTTCTATGCCAGAAAGCACTTCAATAGCAAGGGACCATGATAGCTATCTTTATGAGAGAAAATAATGGAACATGTCAGCTATCTATTCGCAGATACTTCTTTCTTTTATGCGGTTATGGATAAGCGTGATAGAGACCATCAAGTTGCAAGGGACCTCGCTCATTTTATAGAGAAAAGGCAAATTCCCATAATATGTACGTGGGAAATTATTGTTGAGACGGTAACCCTTTTATGTTACCGTTTTAGCTATCATGGAGCGGCCGTTTTTATTAACAAGGTGTTGCCAAAACTTAACGTTTTTTACATTAACGCAGAGATAAGGGCGAAAGCTCTGAACGCTTTTCTTAAATTCAGCCGCGACAAAGAAATTTCTTTGTGTGATGCAATCACATACATTATTGTTACTCAGTATTTAAATTTCATGCCTTGCTTGACCTTTGACGAGGATTTCAAAAGGATGGGTCTTATTGTCCTTGATTCAATTTGACAGAATCAACAGGATGAAACAAAGACTAAGGTGAGAGTGAAAACAAAAGATAGAATCCAGTTAATCCCTGGCCCAGCCTGCTGTATGCTACATATTTCTTCTACAGCGCATCAAGATATGACAACTCAAAGGCTTGTCTAAGGAATGGCGCACTAGGGCAGGCCTGTCAATTCCGTTAAAGAATAGTGGTTTTTTTATCTTGTCATTTCTGTCAATTTAATCTAAAAAAAGTATTTGAAGGTTTCAATGGATAACCGTCAAGGGGAAGTAGATACAACATACTGAAACGGCAGGAGCGACAGTTGCAGAAGGTTACAAGGCAGGGAAGGTTGCCTGGGTTGATTTTGATACAGGATGAAATTTCAACTCTAAGGCGAGACTTATATAGACAGAATATTCGCCTTGCAGACGACAGAATGGCCTTGAAGATTTTAAGACTTGAAAAAGAGAAGATTTTGAATCAGGGGAAGGAAATGTTTGTCTGGGCCGTTAAACCGCGGTGTTCAAAAAAGCCTGTAAAACCACGGTTGTTACTTAATGTGGCCATTGCCGGGATACTGGCACTTTTTGTTGGGGTCTTTTTGGCCTTTTTTATAGAATTTGTCCGGGAAAACAGGGAAAAATCGGTTTCAGCATAGTGGAAACGAGGATAGTGCAGGAAGAATATGAGGAAATTTATCCCTTCTGAGAGGGTAGAGTTGAACGCCCCCCAACTTCTGTGGAAACATAGAGGGGGAGTGCTTTTGTTTTTATTCGCCGTAGCAGGCGCTTTGTCCTATCCCTTTCATTTATCGCAGGATTTTTATGCCGTTTATGTAATAGCGGCATTTTTTATTCTCGCAATGGCAGATCTTGATGTCTCCTTTCTTGTCTTTTTGTTTCTCACACAATTTTTCATTGGGGATTTTTACCGCCCCTATCTCTGGATTTTGAATATCCTGGTTTTTGTTTTGGGTCTGGTTTGGATATTTTCCTCAATCAGGCAAAAGGTCATCATTCATTTTCCGTTATGGTGGCTGGTGATGCCGTCTGTTCTTGTCCTTTTCCTTGCCTTTCCTCTTACATTGAAAGAGATTTTGCTTGATTTCAGGGTATATGGTTTTTCAAGATTTTTAGAGTTGATTGCGATTTCAAGGACGATTTACAGGGAGTTTTGGTTTAAGGAACTTTACTGGTGTGCGTCATCCTTGTTGACGTATCTGATGGTCTCGAATTGGCTGAAGGATAAAAAAGATCTACTGATAAAATCAGGATATGTCTTGGCAGCTGCGCTTTCGGTTGCTTCGGTTTATGGGATTTTGCATCTATATAAACTTTTGCCCATAGAGGGGCGTTTTCTTTCCATAAATTTTTCAGACCAGTTGGGCTATACCGGCATGGTAACCTCATTTGGCTGGAGTGTGACGTTTATCGCCGAATATTTTGCAATTGTATTTCCCATGGTTTTGTTTATGGTTTTTGTCCAAAAAAGGATAATCTTAAAGATATTTCTATCCGTATTTATTGGTGTGTCCGCACTCGCGGCATTTTTAACTTATCGCCGTGCCGTGTTTGTCGTTACAGGTGTCGAGATTGTTTTTTTTCTTTTCCTGTTTTATTTCCAAAAAGAGCGCAAGAAAGGGAACTTTTTTGGCAAAAAGTGGAAGGAGCTTGCCTTCGTATTTATTTTAGCGATCCTTATGGTTGTCTCAGGTGGGGTTTTTCTTAAAAAGAAGGTGGTAGAAAGACAGATTACGAGAATTTCCTTGCGATCTTTTGAAAGAGACTCAAGATATATGATTTTGAATGTCTGTGGGAAGATGTTGGCATGCGAACCCGTTTTGGGTTTGGGTAGTGGGGGATATACGCAGAGGTTTTTTGATTTTGGGGGCAATGAATATCTTAGAAGATGGAACAAGAAGTTTCTAGGAGGAAGAGTTTTGAACAAAGTTCAGGGTAGTCCTCATTCTACCTATCTTAAAATGCTTTCTGAACGGGGTCTTCTGGGGTTTTTGAGCTTTCTCCTTTTGGCGGGTGGATTTTTCTATTTTGGTTTTAAACGATTATGGACGCTGAATGGTGATGAGAAGTACTTGTTGATGGCGGTCATGACGGGCCTGGGAGGGCTTCTTGTTTACGGGCTTGTGATGGACTTCTTCTGGCTACCCGCGACACACGTGTTGTTTTGGGTAACCCTTGCCTTTATCGTGGTGCTAGCCGAACCGGTCATTCCCGAATTTCCCTTTACCAAGAAGAAGGCTCTGGGTATTGGAATGATATTTCTTGCGCTTTTGGGGTATCGTCTGTGGCGGGCGAAGGCGGAGCCCATCAGTGATCACTATGAGGCGGGATTTTACCGATGGGAAATCCCGAGAAAGGGGAAAGACAAACGTCCCTACCGGCTGACTTCCGGGCATGCCTTGAAGGTTTTTACCGTGAAGGGAGATTCTATCCGTTTCCGCGTCTGTTCCAACAAGCCGGACATCGCCAGGAACCCTCAAACGTTGGACATCTACCTGAATGGGAAACAGGTAAAAGGCGTCACGTTGAAAAACCACGCTTGGAAAACGGTGGAAATCCCGTCAAAAGCCCTGAAAGGTAAGAAGGTTTTTATGGACCTTCAAGTCGGTGGAACATGGGTGCCATACAAATATGGAAGGGGAAGAAGCAAAAGAGAACTGGGGGTGATTATAGGCAGGATTCGACAGGGATGATCAGAAAGACGACCTCAATTTTGTAAACTGTAGGACTTGACGAACGAAATAAAATTGGGTATATGAGTTCCCGTTGTCACTGGGGGATCGTCTAGAGGCAGGACGACGGGTTCTGGCCCCGTTAACCGAGGTTCGAATCCTCGTCCCCCAGCCAATTTGGTCCCATCGTCTAGCGGTTTAGGATATCGCCCTCTCACGGCGAAGACAGGGGTTCGATTCCCCTTGGGACTGCCATGTAAATGAGAGAAACTGCCTTCTGTTTTCCATTGACAAGGGAAGGAAGGCTGTGTTATTTTTGTTAAGGATTTTGGGGCTGTAGCTCAGCTGGGAGAGCACTTGTCTGGCAGACAAGGGGTCGGGAGTTCAAGTCTCCTCAGCTCCACCAAATATTCAGAGGGAGGGCCTTGCGGGTAGGCAAGGCCTTTTTTTTGGGCCGATTTGGAAGAAAGATTAGATGGGAGTAACAAAATGAACAGAAGAGAAACCACATGCATGGGATAACCATCTTACAGTAAAAGCCAGCAGGAAGGCAAATACTCTCCATTCTTACACCTTAAAAGGTTCAGTTGACATAACTATCCTTCTATTTTATCATGCTGTCCACGCTTGGAAGGAATATTGAGTATTGAAAGCAAAATTTACCTATACGTAAATCTTAGGCCGCATGCCGGGAAGTGGTAGGGGAGGGAACGAGAGGTTTTGCCATAGTTCGGCGCAGGTCATTCAAGCAAGGAGAAACAGATATGGGGGATAAAGGGAAAAAAGATAAAGGCAAAAGGGAACAACAGAAAAAGGCCAAGCTTAACCCAAAGGAAAAGCGAAAATTGAAAAAAGAAAAGAAGAAATAAATGCCCACAGAATCAGGAAATTTGTTAGCAATAGGATAGCAAGACAAAAAGGGCGGAGCACCTAAAATTCCCTAACCCCTTGATACCATTGGAGCCAACGAGCGGACTCGAACCGCTGACCTGCTGATTACGAATCAGTTTTATGTCATTTTAATTAAAATTCACTTGACTTAATTTATCTTTTATGTTAAGGGTGTTACATGGATTATGTGAAGGATTTATATTCACGGTGTATCACTTGGAATGAGGGTTTTTGTTACCAATATGTTACCAACAAATCAGGGGGGCCAAAATGACAGGGAAGGCAATCACGAAGAAAGCGACCCGGTATAAGGGCGTTTATACCGTTGTCAATCCGGCCAGGCAGGGGAAGAAGACAGACACGATCTTTTATATCAACTACCGATACAAGGAAGGCGACAAGTGGAAAGTGAAATGGGAGAAAATCGGCAAGGCTTCGGAAGGCTACACGGCAAAGCTGGCCTCACACCTGCGGGCTGAAAGGCTTCGGGCGATCCGCCACGGTGAAGAACTCCCGCAAAAGAAAAAGAAGGCCCCCTATTTCAGGGACGTGGCGGCCAAATATCTTGAATGGGCCAAAACAAACAAAACCCGGAGCGGAAGAGACGCTTTTTATCTTTATCGGAAGCACCTGGCCCCTATCTTCGACAACAAACGCCTGAATGAAATATCACCCTTTCACCTGGAGCGGCTGAAATCGAACCTCACAAAAGACGGTCTCTCCCCCGCAACGGTGAAACATGTCCTTGTCCTTGTCCGGGAGATTTTCAACAAGGCCATAAAGTGGCGGCTGTATGACGGTGAAAACCCCGTCAGGGAAGTTAAAATGCCAAAACTCAACAACGAACGAACCCGCTTCCTCTCCCACGAAGAGGCTGAAACACTCTTGGAAGAGCTTCAGAAATCCTCAAAGCAATTACATGACATGGCCCTGTTATCCCTTCATTGCGGCTTGAGGGCGGGTGAAATCTTCAACCTGAAGGGCCAGGACATTGACTTTGAAAATGAAAGAATCCGCATATCTAACCCGAAAAACAAACGCACCCGCTATGCCTACATGACCCATGCCGTCAAGGACATGCTTCAGTCTTACATGCCAAAAGAACCGGATGAGCTTATCTTCAAAGACAAATACGGAAGGCAGATAAAAGAGGTTTCAAAAACCTTTGCCAGGGCGATCAAACGCCTTGGATGGAATGAAGGGATCACGGACGCCAGGGAAAAAGTAACCTTTCACACCCTGCGTCACACCTTCGCTTCATGGCTGGCCCTGCAAGGCGAACCTATTTTGACCATAAAAGAACTCATGGGGCACAAAAGCCTTGCCATGACGGAACGTTATTCGCACCTGATACCGGACCAGAAACGCAAAGCAACCCTGAAGCTGGAGCGAGGCTTTCAGGAAGGAAAAACGGGGAATGTTATCAACCTTCAAAAATAACAAAACGGCCGTGGATAGGATGACGATCCGAAAAGCGGCGACCCTGACCGCCTGCCACGGCCTAACCTTCGGGGAGATAGTGAGGGGCTATCATGGAAAACCCTTTTGAATATCCGTTCTTATCAATCCCTTACCTTTGGTGCCGGTATCGGATCCGGCTATGGACAAGCATAGAAGAGAAGGGAGCCGGTATTGAAAACAACCTGGCAAACATTGAGTTTTACCACGACGAACTTGAAGCACACCTGCACCTGTTCAAAGACAGTCAATGGGGTTCCTACACCCTTTTCACACCCTCCCGGCTTATTACACACCCTGAACTGAAGCCCGTCCCGTCCTGGTTGAAACTCCCTTGGCCCGAAAAGATGTCATTTTCTCTTTCCTCTACCTTTGATCGTCTGAAAGAACCGATCGATTACGAACGGATCATTGAGAAGGCAAGGGAAGAAGCAAAGAACGACCCTATATGGCAAGCCGCCTTCAAGGCATGGAAAGCCGACCGCATAGCAAGAGTGGCGAACAAGGGAAACAAGAGGCGAGCCCAAACCGAAATATCCAATATCTTTCTACCCCGCATAAACAAAGCCCTTGACCCTTCCCTGGTCCAAACATTGAAAGGCCTCTACCAGGACACCCTAAAACTGTTTGAGGGGTGTCTTAAGGCCCTTGAAGGCCCCGATGTCGGTGAAGCCTTCGGCCAAATGATGGAAGAATACGTCGAAGGGTTTGACGCCTTCAAAAAAGCAAACAAATTTGCGGATGAACGCATGGAAGGGCTTGAAAACATAGAGAAACTCCCACCGCATTCATTAGCCAAAACATTCATTTTCTCTCGATTCCCGGAAGCAAACAGACAAATCCTTAAGTAACACCCTCTCTTATCCCCCTTGTCGGGATTTTTTGCGTAAATTTTGCCGTCAATTTATTTAGTATTTTCAATATATTGTGTTATCCCTGCTTAAAATGGAAAATAATTT
>JALTEW010000129.1 GCA_027073795.1 bacterium
GATCTTTAATATGTGAAGAAGGCTGATGAAAAAATATAAAAAAAACCTTGATACGGGAACTATTCAAAATATCCTACATTCCGTTACCGGAGAGCTCATCATCGTTTCTCCTGAGTATGACCTGTTGTGGGCAAACAAAGAAACGGCAGCCGGCAAAAAAAGCGAAGGGGGTACAAAATGCTATACCTGTCTTTATGCCCAGGATGCACCCTGCTCCGGGTGTCCAATAACTGAATCTCTGCGGACGGGACATCCCGTCTCATCAAAGGTAATTTTGGAATCTCCCTATCGTTCCCTTCTTGTTGATGCCTCCTTATTAAGAGACACCCCAAACATTCTTGTACACCATCACAACATCACAGAAGTTACCCGTGACGAGTCAGTTCTTTTGGCAATCTTTCAAAATTTACCTTTCGGGGTAATTCTTACCGATAAAGACCTGGATGTTCAATTTGCAAGTCCCGGATTTTTTAGGATTTTTCCCTTTATTAAAAACCCTGTCGTGGGAAAAGATTTACGCCTCATCATTTCCAGACATCTCCCGCCCTTTCCCAAGAACCTTCTGGATTTCCTGTTCACCCTGCAGAATCATCGGGGAACGCCCTCAGGTAAATTTGAGCTTTCCTACCCCTTACAAAGGCATATGGAAATCCTCAGCCTTCCCCTTCGTCATGAAACAGCCCTTGCCTTCGAGAGCGGATATCTTATTCTCTTCTTCGACCAAACGGAAAGAGCAACACGGCAAACTCTTGACAAGCAGCGAGAAATCCAATCAGAGATTAATCTCCTTTTTACAACACTTTACAAAAAGCTATCTCCTTCCTTGGAAAAGATTCAAACACTGAGCGAAGAACTACCAAAAAAGGAACTTCATCGGTCTAAGGGAGGAAGGGAAATTCAACAGATCCAGCACGAATCTTCTCACCTTCTGAAACAACTGGAGGGATTGAAACGCTACAGCAAGAAAAAAACGATAGACCAGGAGCAGGTAAATTTACATGCTCTACTCCGTAGAATTGTTGGTGAATTAACCCCTTTACTCAACGAGAAGAATATAAAGGTAAAATACGACCTGACCCCCCATCTGAAACCCTTTACTGCCTCCAGAGAAAACATCCAGCAGGTATTGAAAGCCATCCTTTTGAACGCCATTGAGGGAATCGATCCAAAGGTTGAGTTGCCTCGTAAAGATTTCGCTCCAATTATCGAAATTCAAACGCTGATGCAGAGATCGGATATAGAACTTACCATAAAAGATAATGGAATCGGCATGGATGTAGAGCACCTGACCAAAGTTTTTCAATTAGGTTATACCACCAAGGATCTTTCTCGTCACGCCGGGATGGGGCTATTTCTTTGCCAAATGATCCTTCGGCATCTGGGCGGAGAGATTGAATTATCCTCCACTCAAGGAGTAGGCACAAAGGTTGTGGTTAAAATTCCCTCAATTCCCTTTTCTTATGCCGACGTAAAAGAAAAAGCCACATCTGAGAAAAAACAGCCTGGACAAACAAGGACAACCAAACTGGGGATTTTTAAGGGTAAGCGTGTCTGGATACTGGGAGAAAAGAACTCAACCACAGATGTTATTCATAAATTCCTTGCCAAAAACGGTGCTACAGCCAAAATTGTCAGGGACGCGGGATTTTTCCATAAACGTGGCATCCAAGATTACAGCCCTTCAACCTTCATCCTGAATATTTCCGACCGGAAAAGCGCCCTTCCCTTTGTATCCATTTTAAAAAACAGGCATCAACTTGGCAGAACTATTCTCATAGCACCTGAAGAGCTTCTCCCGTTCTTCAAGAGCGGGTTGAAAGATTCGGGGGCGAGGTTTGTAAAAAGCCCCTTTCCCATAGAATCCCTCATGGAAGCCTTGACTGCCTTAATTCTTTAGACGTGATAAGCCTTAACCAGATTCAAAAGGAAGAAGCAGTAAAAGCAAACAACCGCAGCTTCTTCAAAACAAAAGGCCCCTTCATTAAGAAGGGACCTTCTATCTGACAAGTTTTTTAATCAATAAGAATGGCGCAAGGCACGTTTAATTGTAATAACCAGTTTTCGTTCTCCCTCCAGTTTTGCCATCCTCTTTTCAGATTTATCAAGGGTTTTTTTAATGCTTCCTACAAGGACCTTGGCATACTTGAGATTATGTACGGGATTCCCTTTCGAAACCATGTTTAAGTTTTCCCTCGCTTTATCGAGCCAATCTTGAACATCATAGGTATATTGTCCCTTCTGTATGGCTGTCAGGATTCGCTTCTGGAGATTATCTATGCGGGTCTGCAAACCCTTTGTTAACCCTTTAGATTCTGCCACCCAGCCATCCAGGATTTTACCATATTTCTTATCCTCGTGGCACTTGATGCATGTTTTCTTTACGCCCGCAAGGCTTGTTTTATCTCCCTTGGTTACCTCCACATGGCATTCCTTACACGAGACATCCTCCATCATGGGACTTGGATACTTTTTACCATCCAGGTTTGAAAACCCAGTGTACAACGCGGCCGTTTGCACGTGGCAGTCTTCACATTTAACCTCACCTTCCCCTTCACCATGGTGACATTCACTGCATCCCTGAATAAGGGTTTTTCCGTGATTTTCATAGGAGGAATGGCATTGTGTGCACCCCATTTCCTGGTCTTCCGTGTGAATCTGGTGGGGAAAAGAAACACTTCCAAAGGGCACGGATTCTTCATCGATACATTCGACACAGGAATGGCACAACTGGGTACAACTTAGGGGCGGCACCAGTTTTCTGGCCTTATAGTTTGTATTGACCAGTTTGGCAGCCTCCTGTGCCTTCCTCTGACTGACATCAAGAAGTTTCATGGCATAAACGATGTTGTGGACTCCCTTAGCAAGTTTCACAAACCCGAGATTGTGGTTGGCAATCTGCATCAGCTCAGCCGCTTTGTTCATCTGATCACTGTTAGCTGAAGTTTTCTTGATTTGCGCGATTGATTTGTTGGCGTTGTAAATCACGTCTTCCGTCTTCTGGACTTCCTTCTGAAGAAGGTCATTCCAGTGATCAAGCAAAGGCCCATAGAGCGGGCCATGGCATTCTTCACAGGATTTCGCTATTTCCTTGGCGCCTTTCCGGAAAACAAACCCGGTAACTACCCCATTTTCATGGGTCTTAAGGCGTATATGGCAGATAGTGCAATCCAGGTGTGCCTTAAACATGGGGTCTGGAAGGTCCTTTACACCCTTTCCTCCCTTGCCCATGTACATCTGGCGGACAATCTCGTGTTCACCAACCTGGTGGCATTTAAAACAGTTGGCATCCAGATGGAGCCCTTTCATAGCGCTTCGTATGCTTTTCTTTTTGGCTATTTCTTCGTGGCTTTTTACCCGAACGATCCGGTGCCGGATTGCCGTGTGGCAGAAATAACATTCCACTTTATGATCTGTTATATGAATCTTATGGAGTTCCTCGGAGGAATAGTGCCCGATCAGCAACTCTGGCTTGTCATGGCACTGGACGCATGTGTTGTCTTTGATGTGTCCGTCTCCTTGGATAATGTCGTAATGGCAGGATTCACAGGTCACACCCCGTTTAACGTATTTTGCATGGTCATAGGGCATATTGTAATTCGCGTCGATATAGACCTTCTCCCGCTTCTTGAAATGGCACAGCTTACAATCCCTCAGCTCAGGGTGTTCTTCCGTCTTATAAAAGTGACACTGAAAACAGGTGGAATCTGTTACCGTCATATGTTTTCCCTGAACAATCTGGGAGTGGCAGGAGGTACACCGTAACTTTTTCCCCCGCCTCAGTTCTGATACATGCTTGCCATGATCAAAGTGGACCCCTTCGTAAACGATATCGTGGCGGTTGATTTCCTTCTGGGTATGGCATCCTTCACGCATACAACTGGCATCTGGAATCTCTGTATGGGACCTTGGTGGCGCCTTACCGGTAATTTGCAAAACCACGTGAACCTGGGCTTCCCACTTTCCGCGAAGCTCATTCAGAAATCCAGGCTTGAAATGGCATTCAATACAATTCACGTTCTTATGGCTGGAATGGGCCCACGATTCGATATAGGTATCCATGTTATGGCAGATGCCACAAAACTTCGGCGACTTGGTTGCCTCGAGCATTAGGAAAAAACCCGCAATAATCACGATAAATGCGATAATGTTGAAAATAACGATCCCTCTCCAGTGCTGCTTCGTCCCGCGAAAGGCTTCCCCAAGGAAATCTCGCAAGAAGTTAATCATTAGTGCCCACATACGCCTAACCATTTATATATCTCCTCCTTCCAATTCTAATTTTTAATAATTATAAATATTCTATACTTATACGTGATCTACCCCCTCCTGTCAATAGCCTTTAATTAAGAGGAAACGGTGTTTTTCTTTTACTTATCTTCGTCTTTATCTTAGAAGGTTTCCCACCGCAGGCAAGGCGCGCAAGATAAACCTTGTAAATAAAGTCAGGGCTATGTTCCTCTGTATGGCACGTTAGGCAAACCTTTCTCGGGACTTTCCTCCGAATTTTTCTGATATCTCCCCCACTCTTGACGTGAAGGCTTCCGGGACCGTGACACGCCTCACACTGAACGTTAACAAAGGCCAACATTTTCACTTTGGAAATCTTTTTAAAACCGCCCTTCATCCCATAACCCGCTGAATGGCACCCGATGCAATCTGAATCATACTGATTTCCTTTTCTGACAAGCGTTTGAAAAGCATGACCATGGCCTGTCTTTTTCCAGCGAAGGAAAGCTGATAAATGACATCTTTTACAGGTCCTCATGCCAACATACCGCTTTCCGTTTGACACACGGTGGGGGGTGAGTGCATTTCCCGCCCCTTCAGATGAAATCGCCATCTGCGCCTTCATCAGGCGTATTTTTGCGATATAACTCTCCATCCACTCAGCAATTTTATTATCCTTCGGCAAATCCCTGCTTAGGGCGACAAAGGCGTTATGATAATTAGGTTGTCCGGGTACCTGAGTGCTGGTAATCTGCGCGCCTCCCTTCCAGGGGCAAAAAAGGCTGAACTTTCCTATGTGTTTGCCATACCGATCAAGATGAAGGAGAGCATGATGCTGGGTTACTTTCGGGAGTGAGAGCCTGTTACGGCGGCTACTGCCGATAATAATATCGACATCAGGATTTTTACGTGCAATCTTCCGGCAACCCATTTCAATCATATCTGTCACAACAACAATCAAATCGGCATTATGGGATTTGAGGACTCTGGCCTGTCTTCGCGCTACGACAAGGGGGTCAAGAACCTTATAAGCGTTTCCATCGGGGACACGAGACCAGTGGATCTTGCGTTTAAGCAACCCAATGACTCCAATCTTCACCTTGCCAATTTTAACTATAAGGTAAGGTTTAAAAACACCTTTTCCATTTTTATCCGTTAGGTTGGCGGATATCAGGGGTAGTGAAAGCCGCTTTTGCCACCTCTTGAGATATGCCACACCTAAGGTCAGATCGTATTCACCGATATTGATGGCATCATACCTTATCCTTTTTTCGGTTTTCAGGATCAAGTTTGCCACGAGCCTTCGATAATCCCGTTCCCCAGGGTGGAAACTGGTTTTTTTAAAAAGGGTGTTTCCATAACTCACGACCAGGATGTTTTTCGACTTAGATCGCGCGTTCCGAATGTAGGCTGCCTTCCTGGCAAGACCGCCAAGGGGATGTTTATGTCAACCACACGGCTGGATGGTTCCCCTCTCGTCGCCGGTATAGAGCAGCATAAAGCAGGCCTTTTTCCCTCCTGCGTAAGCGAAATGTGACGCGTACAGAAAAAAACCAATCGTAAATGCAGACAAAACAAGGAGCCCCAGCAGATTCCTGATTGTCGGAGTGGATAAGTGGCAGTATCCTTTTTTAAAGATCAAATATTTTATTGTGTTTCTCCTTTTCTCCCCCCGTTACCGTGCATAGGGGTGCTTTTTACCGAACGCCTCCACCCATTTGGCAATTTCCACTTCGTCTCTGATCAGGTGACCCAGCGGGATAATAGTATTTTTATACAAAAAACCTCTGAACAGGGCCGTGGCACCCCCTGTCATCACCTTTATCTTAGCTTCTTTCCCTTTAACAGAAACGATCTTCAAGTACCCCACATTTTCGCCGTATCGGTTCAAGTGAAGGATAATTTTTTTATTCTGTATCGTCGGGAGGGAAATCCTGTTTCGTCGGCAACTACAGATAATGACATCAATGGGAAGCTCCCTTTTCGTCAGCATGCGGCTTTTCATATCATCCATGTCTGTCAGAACAAGTATAACCACGGCCCCCTTTTCCCTTAACTTCTCCGCCTCGCTCTTCGCTACCTTAACGGGACTGAGTACCTTCAGGAAAGATCCTCCGGGAATCTTTTTCTTTTTGATGTGGTGCTTGATAATTCCGATGATCCCTAACTTGATTCCATTTATGGTAATTAATTTGGAAGGGGAGAAAATACGTGCTCCCGTTCCATCTGTCAGGTTGGCAGAAATGAAGGGAAGTTTCAGGGTTTTCTGCTTTGACCTAAGATAATCCACACCTCGTCCCAGGTCATACTCTCCCACATTGATGGCCTGAAAATGCAATCTTCCCAGAGTCTCAAGAATAATATCTGCTTTCTCTTTATAGATATCACGGTGTTTTTTAGGCATTTTAACGGTCTTAAATAGATAATTTCCCGCCCCAACAAGAACCACCGGTTCCTTCTTCCGGATATCACTAACAAAACCTCCCAGCCTGGCTAGACCGCCAAGCGGCTCCTTTGGTCAGGCACAGGGCAAAAGTGTGCCGCGAATATCCACCGTATAGACAACTGCGACATGAGGTGTAAAAGGATTTGCAGCAAAACAGGGGGCATTAAAGGCCACCAAAAACCATGTCAAAATGATAAGAAACGCTTTTTGAGCAGATGAGATTATATTGTTTTCAGACCGCTTACCATGCCTATCTGTATCAACACTTTTTAATGTACGGACTTCTTCCCCCATCTAATGTTTATTTTATTTTATCTTGAGAAAAAAATCAATGTTCGGGCTACCGTTTTGTGGAATCATTTTTTTCTTGACAACCCCGTTTTTTGTGCTAAATACGCTAAGAGAGATTTGTGAAGAAGTTCTCTTGTTTTGTGTATTGTTTTTTGGAAATGTAAGATATTTTTGAAACCTCTCTGTGATAAGTGGAAGAGGGATGTTTTTTTACTAAATTAGAAATGGAGGAAAAACATGAACCGTTACCGGCATAGTTCAAAGGATCTTAAGGGCCTGTTTGGGATTATGGCCGCTCTTTTCCTACTTCTTTTGTTGTTCCCACCCCCACTCATGGCTCTTAATAAGGCCAAGAAAAAGGTGATCAGGAAAAAGCCGTGTCCTGAATGCTATTCCGTGGATCAGTGTCTCGAATGCCACGATGAAATTGACAAAACAGCATTTGCTCTCTCTGTGCACGGCCGAAATGCCTGTACATCCTGCCACCGGGATATCTATGATCTGGAATCCCACGCAGAGGGAGAAATCCCTATGGGAAAGGTTCATTGCGAGTACTGTCACCGAGATGAATTCAAAGAGCATAATCTGTCCGTTCACAGCGACAACGATGTAGGATGTATTGATTGCCATACCAACATCCATGAACTCAAATCTTACAAAAAAGATAAGAAAAAGGTTGTGGCCATGTGTAGTGGCTGCCACGAACAGGAGGGGGAGGATTACCTGAAAAGTGTCCATGGAAAAGCTGTTATGGCCGGCAACCTTGACGCCCCAACCTGCACCGACTGCCACGGCCTGCATGATATCCGAGAACTCCATGTGGATGATCTTCACTCCAAAATGGCTGTCACAGCCAAGGAATTCCACACCAAGGCCTGTCTGGCATGCCATGCCGACGAGGCCATGATGAAGCGGAACCATGTTTTTACCCTTGCCGTGGCAACCTATGAAAAGAGCTATCACGGAAAGGTGGAAAGTCTTGGATACCCCACCTACGTGGCAGGATGTGCGGACTGTCATACTGCCCACAGCCAACTTCCTCCTTCCGATCCTCAATCATCCATTTCACCCAAAGGGCTCATCAAAACCTGTGGGCAGTGTCATAAAGGTGTGAATGCCAATTTTGTTCTTTTTTTGCCGCATGCTGACCATAAGGACAAAGCCCATTATCCCGTCCTTTACTGGACATGGGTTGCCATGACCGGTTTGCTGATTGCCGTCTTTTCCTTTTTCTGGTTCCATACCCTTCTCTGGCTTATCCGCAGCTACATTGAGCGTAATGAACTTCGGAAGGAGGGGGTTTACGTCTATCCCGCCAAGAATCCTAAGGTGGTTTACAAGCGTTTTAGCTGGCTCGAAAAGCTCATCCATCTGGCAATGATGTTCAGCTTCCTGGGACTGGTCCTAACAGGTTCCCCCCTGAAGTTCTCAGAGGCGCCCTGGGCGAAGGGTGTGATTAACTTCCTGGGTGGCCCCATGGCGGCCGGGCACCTTCATCGCTGGTGTGCCATCATTACCTTTGCCTACTTTGGCGTCACCTTTCTCTGGTGTCTCTACTATCTCTTTCTGAAACCTACGGGCGAGAACTTCTTCCAGAAACTGTTCGGTCCCGATTCCCTCTTTCCTCGGTGGAAGGACGTTCAGGATGTCGTCGGAATGTTCAAGTGGTTTTTCAATAAAGGACCGAAACCCAAGTTTGACCGCTGGACCTACTGGGAAAAATTTGATTTCCTTGCCGTCTTCTGGGGAATGTTTGCTATCGGTTTATCTGGCTTGATGCTCTGGCAGCCGCAATTCTTTGCCCGTTTTCTCCCCGGCTGGCTCTTCAATATTGCCACGATCGTTCATTCTGACGAGGCCCTGCTGGCGGCCGGGTTCATCTTTACCGTACATTTCTTCAATACCCACCTCCGGCCTGAAAAATTTCCTATGGATCCAGTCATCTTTACCGGCGTGGTCCCCGGATACCTGATGGAGGAAGAACGACCTTTGCAATACGCGCGTTTGAAGGCTAAGGGACAGTTGGAAAAGATAGAAACAAAATATCCCCGTGTCTGGGAAGAAGCCCTTGGACATATCCTTGGCATGACCGGCCTTTCCATCGGCATACTCTGTATCTTCCTGGTTGCGTGGGGTGTTATTTATGGAGGGTAAATAAGGCGTTAACCCCCTGACGCGTTTTTCAACTCTCCTTTCCCCTCCCCTCCTCATACCATGGCCAATTCATGGCAAATATGGTATGAGGAGGGGAACTTTTTAAAGGAAGTGGATACCAATGAAGCGAAAAGGTGTGGAGGCGCTGGTGCACTCCCTCATAGGCAAGGCAATCGGGCGGTTCAACCTTATTGAGGACGGTGACCGTTTGCTCGTTTGTGTATCGGGGGGAGTTGACAGCATGGTTCTCCTCTATCTCCTCCATACGCGCCTTGCCTTTGTTCCTGTTTCTTATTCCCTGCATGTTCTGCATGTCGATCTGGGCTTTCCGGATGGGGAAAACGATGCCCTTGAAACCTTTCTCAAGGACCTGGGGCTTCCCTATACACGGCTGAAAACCGATATTGGGCCTCTCGCGCACAGCCCCGCCAACTGGGAAAATCCCTGTTTTCTCTGCTCAAGAATGCGAAGAAAATTGATTTTTCAGAGCGCAAAACGTCTGGGGTATGATAAAATCGTAATGGGGCACAATCGGGATGACGTGCTTGAAACACTTTTTCTCAACATGACATACAGCGGGGAGATAAGCACAATGGTACCCAGGCAACCGTTTTTCA
>JALTEW010000130.1 GCA_027073795.1 bacterium
CGGAAACAATCCCAATTAAAAACCCCAGTTTAAAACGTTTCATAAGTCTTTCCCTCCTTGTTCTTTAGCTTAAACGATCCAAGCTATTGACGTTTTAGCGCTCACACCCCCTATGTCAGCGCTTTGCCTTGTTCCTCACCCCCTTTCTTTTTAAAATGTAATTCTATATAAAATCTTTTTGCCCCTGATACCAAGATTGTACCTTATTGTCAAGTGTGTCTTTCGATTTTTTTATCTATTGACAAGCACAATTTAATTGACTATAAAGGAATAAATACGAATTTATTTGTAATTGTAGGATATTATACAACATTTGGAGAAAACATGAAAGATTTGTTGAAGTCAAAATCTGAGGGGCTGACCACAACACAAAAAAAGGTCCTTAAATACATCTTCAATAATCTGGAAAGTTCTATCTTCCTCACGGCATCCGCCCTCGGGCGAAAAACCGGTGTTAGTGAGGCAACCATCGTCCGCCTCGCCCAGGCCCTTGGTTTCAATGGCTTCCCGGATTTTCAGCGGAACCTGAGGAGCCACTTTCAGGAGCGTTTGACCACGGTTAGTCGCCTGGAAAAAACCCTTGAGCACCCTGAAAGCTCCAAATCATTCATCCATATTCTCAACATGGAAATGAAAAATATCTCTGGGATGGCCGAGGCGAATTCTGAAAAAACCTTTAATGCAGCGATTACCCAATTGTGGAAAGCTAAAAGGATACTGATTGTCGGGTTAAGAAGCGCTTTCAGCCTCGCTGTTTATCTGAAATTCGGGCTCCGTTTTTTGGGAAAGGATGCAACCCAGCTTGAACCAACCTGCTGGGACACCTGGGATCAACTCATCTCTATCGGGCAGCAAAACCTTGTGGTTGCCATCAGCTTCCCGAGATATTCGAGAATGACGATAAATGCCGTTGCCTATGCCCGGGAGAAACAATGTAAAATCCTGTCCATTACCGACAGCCTGGTCTCTCCTCTCACCACATACAGCGACTGGACCCTCATTGCCCCCTGCCAGTCGTACTCATACATGGATTCCTTCACCGCACCCATGGCATTGATTCACATACTCTTGACCACTATGAGTCTTGAAAAACCCGACAGGGCCCTTCAGGCATTCAGAAACCTTGAGGAAATCTGGGACAGGCAGGACATCTATTACAGCTCATCCAGTGAAAAGCCCCCCCTGCCATAATGGAAAGGGGTGATAGAAAAACCCCTTGTCTATAAATTTCAAGAATCCCCTGAAGCCCCCTTTTATTACCATTCAATCCAATCAAATTTGACAAGCGGGTAAAAAGAATGTAAAAGAATTTTAGAAACGCGTTTTTTTGATATAAATAAAAGAAAGACATGATTATATCAAAGGGAAAAAACGAGCCGGTCGAAGTAAAATGCCCGAAGTGTGGGCGCACCCAGATTATTTACCTTCCAAAAGAAGAAATTCCTGTATGTGAAACGTGCCATGTTCGTATGGTTATTTCTGAATTGTTAGACGAAGGAAAATCCACATAGAAAGGGGGGAAGAAAAACTTAATCTCTAAACTAAAATTTTTTAAGGAGGTTCTTAATGAGAAAAATCAGGATTTTTGCCACACTCATCGCAGTTGTTATGGTGGTATTTTTAATCAGCCAACCCCTTCATGCCCTTACCACGGAGGACATTGCCAAGGCATCCACCCTTGAAGCCATCCTGCAACGCGGCACCCTCCTGGTGGGTCTGGAAGCCGGGTACCAACCCTTTGAGATGACTGACGAAAAGGGGAATATCGTTGGCTTCGATGTGGATATGGCCAAGGAAATGGCCAAGGCCCTGGGTGTCAAATTGAAACTCGTCAACACGGCCTGGGAAGGGATTATCCCCGCGTTGCTCACACACAAGTTTGACATCATCATGTCTGGCATGACCATCCTGCAGAAACGGAACCTGAAGGTCAATTTCTGTGAACCCTACTACTATATTGGGCAATGTCTGCTCATTCAGCGCAAAGATAAGAAAAAGTTCAGGAGCTGGAGAAGTCTTAACAAAAAAGGAATTGTTATCACAACCAAGCTGGGAGTAACCGGCTCGTTTACCGCCAAGAAGCTTATGCCAAAGGCAACGTTAAGGGAATTCAAATCTGAAAACGAAGCGGCCATGCAGGTCGCTAACGGGATAGCCGATGCCTTCATCTACGACGAACCTCAGGTGCGTGTCTTTGCGGCGAAGTACAAGAAACAGTGTGTCGGTATCTTCAAGCCCATTACCTTTGAACCCCTTGCCTGGGCCATTCGGAAAGGGGACGTGGACTGGCTGAACTGGCTCAATAACTTTCTCCGACAGGTCAAGGGTGACGGAAGATGGGCCAAGATGAAGCGGAAGTGGTTTGTTGATTACGTTAAAGAGCTGGCAAAGAAGTCCAAGTAAAATAGGTGTAAAAAAAGGGGGAATATTTTTCCCCCTTCCTCTTCCCGCATGAGATAAAAGGAGCGTGCCTTGAAGTTCACCCGCCGATCCGCCATAACGGCCATTGTATTACTAATTCTTACCTATCTTTTCTACCATTTTTTTATAAGCAAGGGGATCAGGTATACATGGCACTGGCACGATGTTCCCAAGTACCTCTTCTATTTTGGTAAAAGATTATCTGACGAACCTGTCCCTGCTTGGCATATGGGGGCCCTCATGATGGGGCTTGTGCTGACCCTCAAGATTTCTGTCGTGTCGATTCTCTTCGCCATCATCATCGGCCTTATCGTGGGCATCGCGCGGCTGTCCAACGAACCCATCACGAAATTCATCTCGTCCTGTTATGTGGAACTCATCCGGGGCACCCCCCTCCTTGTTCAGATTTATATCATCTATTTCTTTATTGGTACCATGCTGAGGCTCTCCGCCTTTGCTGCGGGAGCGGCTGCCCTCTCAATTTTCGAGGGCGCCTACGTGGGTGAAATTGTCCGTGCGGGGATTCAGTCGATTCATAAGGGACAGATGGAAGC
>JALTEW010000131.1 GCA_027073795.1 bacterium
GATTATCAACGACCGTTTTGCAAGGTTTTTAAGAAATTCCCTTACCTCAAGCCTCCGTCGCATTGTGGATGTGACCTCACTGTCTATCGACATGATGAAGTTTGGTGAGTTTCTTAAGGCCCTGCCTGTCCCAACCAGCATCCACCTGTTTCACATGGACCCTCTCCGGGGGATGTCTCTTTTTGTCATGGAGGCACCGCTTGTTTTTTCGTTGATTGACATCTATCTTGGAGGAAGCGGTTCCTCTCATTATAAAATTGAAGGAAGAGATTTTTCTCCCATAGAAATGAAGCTCATTCTTGAAGTAACCCAGGTGGTATTTCAAGAATTTGAAAAGGCATGGGCACCTGTTTATCAAATAAAAACAGAGATCGTGCGTTCTGAGATTAATCCCCAGTTTGTGACTATCATGCCCATGACGGATGTAGTGATGGTTTCCAAGTTCAGCATGGAGATGGAATTTTCGTCCGGGAAGATGATGTTTTGTTTCCCCTATACCATGATGCAACCAATTAAGGAAAAGCTAATCGCCAGTTTCCAGAGTGAACAGATGGATCAGGATTCCGGATGGCTCAGGGAGTTCCGGAAGGCATTGCTTAAGGCGGAGGTAAATCTGATGGTGGAATTGGGGAAAACAGAGATGAAGGCGAGCGATTTGATTAAGCTTCAGGTAGGGAATGTTATCCGTCTGGACCGGTATGTTTCTGAACCCGTGGATGTAAAAGTAGAAGGGTTGAAAAAATTTGCAGGTATCCCAGGGGTTTACAGGGGGAATAAAGCCGTTCGGATTGTTTCGAAGGTCAAAGATAATTTTTAAGGGGAGGGCAGAAATGGAAGACACCAAGGAAGAAACGATTCAGCCGAAGGATACGGGAGAGTCGGTAGATGAAATTTCTTGGGAAGATGTACAGGAAGACCTTGAAAAACAAAAGGAGATGATCCGCCAGGGGAGTGGGCAGGAAAAGGCCACTGAGGGTTCAGGAAAGGGCATAAGGGAAATTTCACCAGATGTTCAGAAAAACCTGGACTTTATTCTGGATATTCCCCTTCAGGTATCCATTGAACTTGGAAAGGCCAAGATGGTGATTCACGACCTGTTGCAGTTAGGTCAGGGATCGGTGATCGAGTTGACCAAGCTGGCTGGTGAACCCTTGGATGTCTTTGTTAACGGGAAGCTTGTGGCGAGGGGGGAGGCTGTGGTGGTTAACGAGAAATTCGGTGTTCGGTTGACGGATATCATAAGTCCGGCTGAAAGGATTAAGCAACTTTCCTGACATGGGAGAGGAAATGATGGGTTTTATAACAACTACTGCCACTATGTCCCATGCCCTTCAGGGGCCTGTTGATGGTTGGATGCCTATCATCAAGATGTTTAGCGCCCTCCTAATTGTTCTTGGCGTTATGGGACTTTTGACCTACCTCGTCAAAAGATATTACCCGGGGTTGAAAGGCGCACGGGGACAGCGGCCGGCCATCAATGTCCTTGGCACGGTTTATCTTGGATCAAAGCGGAGCATCGCCCTGATCGGCGTCAAGGATAGACATCTGGTTGTGGGAATGACCCCCACGTCCATGACCCTGCTGGCTTCCCTGAAGGCTGATGAGGGGGGGGTTCCTATTACACAGGCGGTTCAGAGTGAAAAGCGGCCCCTGTCTTTCTCCAAGATTTTAAAAAATCAGTTTCTCAAAAAGGCTGAGGGGGTTTGATGAAGGTAAGGCGGATTTTTCTGTTTTTAACCTTTCTGGGATTGATTGCTATTTTTCCCCACCGGCTTCTGGGGGCGGACCTTCCTCAGGTAACCCTCTCTATCGGAGACACTGCTCAGAAGGGGGGTGGCCTTTCCGTTAATCTGCAAATCCTGTTTGTACTTACCCTTCTCACCTTTGCACCTGCTATCCTGATTCTTCTTACCTCCTTCACGAGAATCCTCGTGGTTCTTTCCCTCTTGAGGCAGGCGCTGGGAACGCAGCAACTTCCTTCTAATCAGATATTGATTGGTCTTGCCCTCTTTTTGACCTTTTTTATCATGACCCCTGTCTGGCAGCGCGTGAACAGTCAGGCACTGCAACCGTACCTGAACCATAAGATCGATGAAAAAGTCGCCGTTCAGCGGGCTGTCACGCCGGTTAAGAAATTCATGCTGAAACAGACGAGAGAGAAGGACCTGGCTCTTTTTGTGAGCTTTTCCAAAAATCAAAAGCCCAAAGATGTTTCGGATGTTTCCCTTTCGGCTATTGTTCCAGCCTTTGTCATCAGTGAATTGAAAACCGCATTTCAGATCGGTTTTATGCTGTATATCCCGTTTCTGATCCTGGATATTGTTGTTGCGAGTATCCTTTTGTCGATGGGGATGATGATGTTGCCACCTATCATGATTTCACTGCCCTTTAAATTAATGCTCTTTGTCCTTGTGGACGGGTGGTACCTGATTGTGGGATCGCTTGTAAAAAGCTTTATGTAAGGAGGTTTGAGATGACTGTTGATTTTCTGGTTGGGTTTGCCAAAGAGGCGGTGAAGGTGTCCCTGCTTCTTTCAGCCCCCATGCTTGGATTTGGATTAATTGTCGGATTGCTGGTCAGTATCTTTCAAGCGGTGACGCAGGTTCAGGAGATGACACTCACATTTGTCCCCAAGATTGTTGCGGTGATGATTGCCATCCTTATTTTCCTTCCATGGATGCTGAACCTGTTTGTGGATTACACAAGAAACATTTTCATAAATATCCCAATGTATATCAGGTGAGTTATGATAACGATTCATCCATCAGAGATTATAAAATTCACGGTTGTCCTCCTCAGGGTAGGATTTATCCTGATGCTTGTCCCCGTTTTCGGGAGCAGGATGGTTCCAAGAAGGGTCCGGGTTGGGTTGGCTATATTGATGAGTTTTTTAATCTATCCGTATGTTTCGTTCAGGATGCCGGCCTCGCTCGATTTCAGGGGGATGATCCCTGGATTTTTTACAGAGATGTTTATCGGTTTGATCATCGGATTTATTACCCAGATGATGTTTGCGGGGGTACAGGTTGCAGGTCAGATCGCCGGATACCAGATGGGGTTTGGAATTGTTAATGTGATAGATCCAGTAACGAGCCAGCAGGTTTCCATCACAGCCCAGTTTTACTATCTCTTCGCCGTTCTGTTATTTCTGGCAACGGGGACACATCGGATCTTCATTCAGGCACTCGTTGAAAGTTTCAGGTTTATCCCTCCCTTGGAAGCGCATCTGTCTGGATATACCATAGAGAGTTTGATTCACGCTTCGTCCAAGATATTTATACTATCTGTTAAAGTAGGGGCACCGGTTCTGGCCATTACGCTGTTTGTGCAGGTGGTGCTCGGGATCGTGGCAAGGACAGTTCCCCAGATTAACGTTTTTATTGTTGGGTTCCCCCTTCAGATTGGCATTGGGCTCATAGGTATTGGGTTATCACTTCCCCTCCTTGCGACGCTTCTGACTTCAACCTTCAAGGGTTTGGGAGGGGATATCTTTTCTGTCATACGAATGATGGGTGTTTAGGACAATGGCTGAGGAAAGCTTCCAGGAAAGAACAGAACAGGCAACGCCAAGAAGGCGCCAGGAGGCGAGGGAGAAGGGGAATGTCGCCAAGAGCCGGGAGATTCCCTCTGTCCTGGTATTGCTGTTCAGCCTGCTGGTTTTTCATTTTACCAGTCAGTGGATGTTCAAGGAGTTTTCAGGGTTTATGCGCTTCTTTTTCGGCCATGCCTCGGAATTCAGCCTTTCCTTCCCTGGGACCCGCCAGCTTTTTGTTTTGGTGATGAAATTTATGGCGATCGTGATGTTTCCCATCCTGACCGGGGTCACGGTGGCGGCGCTTCTTGGGAACTTTCTCCAGGTTGGGTTTTTGTGGACCGCTGAACCCCTGACCCCTAAATTTGACAGGCTGGACCCAGTCAGTGGGTTCAAACGCCTTCTTTCCGTTCAATCCTTCGCGGAATTGATGCGGTCTGTCCTGAAGATTTTGATCGTCGGGTATGTCGCCTATCTGACAGTCAAACATCAATACAGTCGTTTGCCGGACCTCGTGGTTCTGTCCGTTGGAGATATCATGAAGTATACGTTGTCGGTCAGCTTCGATATTCTGTATCGAACCTGCTGGGTACTCGTGGTTCTTGCTATTCTGGATTACGGGTTTCAGCGCTGGCAGTATGAGAGAGACCTGAAAATGTCCAAACAGGAAATAAAAGATGAATTCAAGCAGCGGGAGGGGGATCCCCTTATCAAGGCCCGTGTGAGGAAGATGCAGCGTGAAATTGCACGACGCAGGATGATGGAAGCCGTGCCGAAAGCGGATGTCGTGATTACCAACCCAACCCATCTCTCAGTAGCACTGCGATACAGCCAAGGGGAGAAAATGCGTGCCCCGAAGGTCGTGGCAAAGGGGGCGGGATTCCTGTCTGACAAAATCCGCGAGATAGCGAAGAAACACCGGATCCCCCTTGTTGAAAATAAACCCCTGGCGCAGGCCTTGTATAAAGGGGTGGATATCGGGGAAGAAATCCCCGAAGCCCTATATAAGGCGGTTGCGGAAGTTCTGGCGTATGTTTACCGGCTTAAAAATCCCAGGCGCCTGAAACATTCAGGTCAGGAAAATCCTGGCATGGCAGGAGTTGAAGGGTAAATGGCGACGATAGCAGAACAGCTCCGTCTCAAGGAATTGACGAGAAACAGTGATGTCCTGATTGCCCTTTCGGTGGTAGGTATCCTGATTCTTATGATTATTCCTTTGCCCCGGTTTCTCCTTGATATTCTTCTTTCCTTTGACATTACCCTTGCAGTTGTGATTCTACTCGTGGCCATGTATGTTTTAAAGCCCCTTGATTTTTCCATATTTCCCTCTCTCCTTCTGGTGGCAACCCTTTTTCGTCTCTCCTTGAATATTGCCTCGACGCGCCTCATTCTCCTTCACGGGAGTGAAGGAGCGGATGCTGCAGGGAAGGTTATCAAGGCATTCGGAGCCTTTGTAGTTGGGGGAAATTATGTTGTTGGGATGATCATATTCTTTATCCTCGTTGTGATTAATTTTGTGGTGATTACCAAGGGTGCGGGACGTGTTTCTGAAGTGGCGGCCCGTTTTACCTTGGATGCCATGCCCGGTAAGCAGATGAGCATCGATGCTGATTTAAATGCAGGACTGATTGATGATAACGAGGCGCGCCGTCGAAGGAAAGAGATAGAACGTGAGGCTGACTTCTACGGCGCGATGGACGGTGCCAGTAAATTCGTGCGTGGCGATGCTATTGCCGGCATTGTCATTACCCTTATCAATATCCTGGGGGGGTTGGTGATTGGGGTTGCCCAACAGGGAATGCCCCTTGTGAAAGCGGCGCAAACCTATACCCTCTTGACCGTGGGTGACGGTCTCGTTTCTCAGATTCCTGCTCTGATTATTTCAACAGCGGCCGGGATGGTTGTGACACGGGCGGCTGCCGAGTCGAATATGGGCAGGGAAATGGTTAATCAGGTTTTATTTCAACCCCGTGCCATTGCCATTGCCGCCGGGATTATCCTTTTCTTCGGCCTGGTTCCCGGATTGCCAGGTATCCCATTTTTTACCTTGGCGGCCGTCATGGGAGGGATTGCCTATGCTGTGCATCAATCGGTCAAGCAGGCGAAAATTGCTGAGATGCCGGAAGAGGGCGCCCCTCAGGCTCTTCCTCCTGAGCCTGTTGAGGCCCTTTTGCCGTTGGATATCCTAGGGTTGGAGGTAGGATATGGGCTTATCCCGATTGTGGACAGGGAGCAGAATGGGGAGCTACTGGATAGAATCAGGTCGATCCGCAACCAGTTTGCTGTTGACATGGGGATTATCGTTCCTCCCATGCACATCCGTGACAATCTTCAGCTGAAACCCGGTGAGTACGTCATCCTTCTGAAAGGAAATGAAGTGGGGCGGGGAGAATTAATGCTGGGTCATTATCTCGCCATGGACCCGGGAACAGCCAAGGGGGAACTGCCAGGCATCCCAACCCGAGAACCAGCCTTCGGGCTGCCGGCCTTCTGGATCGAAGAAAAGGACAAGGATCAGGCCCAGTTTCAGGGGTATACGGTTGTGGACCACTCAACCATTATCGCCACGCATATTTCAGAGGTGGTCCGTCGTCATGCCCATGAACTCCTTGGGCGTCAGGAGACCCAGAACCTGTTGGATAACCTGGCGCAGCAGTACCCCAAGGTGGTTGAGGAGCTTATCCCTAACCTTCTTTCCCTTGGGGAGGTTCAGAAGGTTTTGCAGAATTTGCTGCGGGAGCGTGTTTCGATTCGTGACCTGAGAAGCATCCTTGAAACCCTCGCGGATTATGCCCCCATGACAAAAAATGTTGTTCTTTTGACGGAGTATGTCCGTCAGGCCCTTTCGCGGTCGATTACGCACCAGGTGCAACAGCCGGATGGGACCGTGAATGTGATGACACTGGCTCCGGCGCTGGAGGAAAAGATTGCGGGAAGTATCAAACATACGGAAAGGGAATCATACATGGCCCTGGACCCGAAGACCTCAGAGGAAATTATAACAAAACTTCAAAAGGCCATGGAGGTGTTTGCCATCAAGAACCTTCCACCTGTTATCCTCTGTTCGCCTGTGGTCCGTCCTCATCTGAGGCACCTGGTGGAGCGGTTTATCCCGGATTTAGTGGCACTTTCCCATAATGAACTTTCTGACGCCTCACGGGTAAAGTCATTGGGAGTTGTGGGAGGTCAGGGTGCAGATTAGACAGTTTGAGGCCTCAAGTGCCCGAGAAGCCATTGCGGAGGTTCGAAAGGTGATGGGGGCCAGTGCCATTATTCTTTCTACATCGGAAGAAAGAGTGAATGGGGAATGCCATGTCGTGGTGACCGCTGCGGTTGATCAGGAAACTCAGCCTGCCTGCCCCGTTGCGGTTTCACGAAAGGCTATGGGGAAAGCGGGTGATCTGTCTGAAACGATTAATTGGTTTTCAGATAAAGATGAGTTTTCAGGTATGGATGGTGACCATTTAAAATCGACTCTCTTTCTTCTGAGGCACATGGTTGATGATGCCATCCAGGATCGGGTACGAGGTTACGAAGAAAACCCCGCCCGCAAGTGGATCGATCTGTTGATTACCAGAGGCGTTGAGCGTTCCACGGCCTATTTGCTGATTCACAAGTTATTCTCCCGCCCTGGACGAGGGCAGGGCGGGACTTTGTCCTTTGCACAACTTAAAGAGGTACTCATGCAGGTATTACAGGTTACCGGGGAGATTGAGCTGAAGGGAAGTACCCCTCGTTTCGTGGTTTTTCTGGGCCCTCCCGGCGTTGGGAAGACCACAACACTTGCCAAGATGGTGGCGCGCTTGAAGCGGAGAACGCGGCGGCCACTCGTCCTGTTGAGCACGGATGTTTACCGGATAGGGGCGATGGACCAGCTCTATATCTATGGGGATCTGATGGGGGTGCCGGTGGAGGCCATACGTTCCAAGAAGGATTTGCAAAGGGTATATAAGGCTTATCCGAAAGGCGCGCTTTTTCTCGTGGATACGACAGGAAGAAGCCATTCAGATGACCAGGGCCTGATGGAAATCAAGATTTTGGTTGATGACATGGCAAGAGAAATGCAGGCATTCTTATTGCTGGATGCGGGGAAAAAGCAAAAGGACCTCCTTGAGGAAATAAAGGGGTTTTCTCTGTTTCCCTTCCAGTCGCTGATATGGACGAAGATGGATGAGACAGGAATGCCGGGAGAGATTGTCAACATCATGCTGCGGACAAAGACCCCTGTTTCCTATATCACGACGGGCCAGAATGTCCCGGGAGATATGGAAGTGGCGGATCCAGAGCGTTTAGTTGAAATCATTTTAACGGATGAGAGATCAAGGAGATTTCTATGGACCAGGCGGCAGAACTACGATTATCCAAAGAACCGGTAACCCCCATGCCGGATGCAGGACACAGGGTAAGGGTTGTTTCCATTACCAGCGGAAAGGGGGGAGTGGGGAAGACAAATATTGTTGTCAATCTTGCCTACGCCCTGACGCTTCAAGGCAAGCGTGTCATGATACTCGATGCGGATGTTGGGCTGGCAAACGTGGACATCCTGCTGGGCCTAACGCCGAAATATACAATCCAGCACCTTCTCAGCGGGGAAAAGCGGCTTTCAGATATCCTTGTGAAAGGGCCGGGGGGAATGTTTGTTTTGCCGGCGAGCTCCGGCGTCCAGGAACTGGCGGAGCTTACACGTGAGCAGCGTCTCCAGCTTCTTACGGCCTTTGAAACCCTGGATGAAAAGCTTGATGTGCTCATCATTGATACGGGGGCGGGTATTTCATCCAACGTGATGTATTTTAATGTCGCGGCGCACGAGGTTATTGTGGTGGTTTCCCCTGAACCCACATCCATTACAGATGCCTACGCCCTGATGAAGGTAATGTCCCTTCGCTATGCGGAGCACCATTTCAGCTTGCTGGTGAACGGCGTCAAGAGTAGAGAGGATGCAGATGAGGTTTTCAAAAAGCTAAGCATGGTGGCGGAACGTTTTCTAAATATCTCTATTACTTATCTGGGCCATATTCCCCATGACAATCATGTAAAGAAGGCTGTCAGGCGACAAAAGATAGTGATGGAATATTTCCCTAATGCCCCTGTCAGCATGGCTTTTCGGGAATTAGCGAAGGAATTCTCGAAGACGAAGGCCCGGTTGAATTCCAACCATGGAAACGTGAAATTCTTCTGGCGCCAGTTGCTGGAGAGAAAAAATGCTTGAAAGTGAGGCAAGTTCTCGCGGTTGACATGTGTCCCATGACGCGCAGACAGGAAAAGAATTATCCCTCTATCAAAGGGTTTACCAAGGAATCTCTACTTGAGGAATACGCTCCCAGTATAAAGTATATCGCTCAGCGGATGATATCCCGGCTTCCCACATCCGTAGAAATTGGGGATTTGATTGATGCGGGGGTTATTGGACTTTTAGATGCGGCAGAGAAATTTGATGAAGCACGTGGCATTCAGTTCAAGACCTACGCGGAGTACAGAATCAAAGGGGCGATGCTGGACGAACTCCGTCGCAACGACTGGCTCCCACGCTCGGTCAGAAAAAAGTCAAACCGGCTTGAGAGGATTTACAAGGATTTGGAAAAACAGTTTCAGCGCGCACCCCATGCGGAGGAAATGGCTAAGGCCTTGGATATGGGGATGGAGGAGTATTTCAGGTTACTGCAGGAAGCGACGACAGGGGGTGTGGTTCAACTTGAAGAATTGGGGAGAGTGGTTGAAGACAAACCTGGATGGGAGGAACACCTTTACCGTCTGGTAAGAGCAACGAAACAAAACGATCCCTTTCTGTCAGCCCAGTTCAAGGATATGATAGATATCGTATCGAAATACCTTGAAAGGTTGCCGGAAAGAGAGCATCTGGTGCTGACGCTTTATTATTACGAGGAATTGACCATGAAGGAGATAGGTTATATCCTTGAGGTGACGGAATCTCGCGTGTCTCAATTGAGATCTCAGGCAGTTTTACGGTTACGGTCCTGGATACAGAGGGACGTTCAGGGATAAAGATGGCTGATGAAACAGAATTAGGAGATGAAATGGGAATCCCCTCCGATTCTATGAAAGAAGGTTCTGAGGAGCATCTTTCAGAAGGGAAGACAGTGGTTAAAAAGCCCCTTTTTGACGATGAATTAGAAGAGTATAAGGATAAAAAGGGAGATGAAGGCCCTGTTGATAGAGAGGCATTACCAGAGTCCCCTTC
>JALTEW010000132.1 GCA_027073795.1 bacterium
GGAACAAGACAAAGCGCTGACATAGGGGGTGTGAGCGCTAAAACGTCAATAGCTTGGATCGTTTAAGCTAAAGAACAAGGAGGGAAAGACTTATGAAACGTTTTAAACTGGGGTTTTTAATTGGGATTGTTTCCGTCTGCTTTTTGGCGATGGGCGCCATGGCGCCAAACACTGTATCGGCAAAGGTAACCTTTGTCACTATCGGGACCGGTGGCGTTACAGGTGTTTACTATCCCACAGGCGGCGCGATCAGCAAAATTGTAAACAAAAAATCGAAACAGTACCACTTAAAAGTAACGGTGGAATCCACAGGTGGTTCAGTTTTTAACGTCAATGCTATCATGGCAGGTGACCTGGAGTTCGGGATTGTAGAATCCAGCCGACAGTACCAGGCATGGCATGGTGAGAAGGAATGGGCCAAAAAGGGCCCTCAGAAGGCTTTGCGCTCTATCTGCAGCTTCCACCCGGAATCTGTAACTATTGTGGCAGGCGACGACACGGGGATCAATACCTTTATGGACCTGAAGGGGAAACATATCAACATTGGGAACCCGGGTTCCGGCCAGAGGGGTGAGGCTATCGACATGCTGACACAGGCGGGAATCGACTGGAAAAAAGATATCAAGGCCGAAGGGATGAAGGCGGTTGAGTCCGCCCAGATGCTCCAGGATGGCCGTATTGATGCCTTTTTCTACACCGTGGGCCACCCCAATGGTTCCATCAAGGAGGCCACGGCCGGGAAACGTAAGGTTCACTTTGTCCCTGTGCCGGACAGCATTATCATGCCCCTGGTGAAGAAGCACTCCTATTTCGCTAAGGCCTTCATTCCCATCAAGTTCTATCCCGGCGCCAGCAATAAGAGCGATGTTCCGACTATCGCCGTGAAGGCAACCTTCTGCACCTCCAAGAAGGTTCCGGCATGGATCGTGTATGACATCACGAAAGAAATTTTTGATAACCTTGAAACCTTTAAGAAACTGCATCCCGCTTTTGGTGTTCTAACAAAACAGAACATGCTGACCGGTCTGACGGCGCCGATCCATCCGGGTGCCTTGAAATACTACAAGGAAAGCGGGTTGATTAAGTACATCCCCAAGTCTCTGATAAAATAGAATAGCAGACCATCCTAAAGGGTAAAGGGGCTTCCCTTTACCCTTCTTCTTTTCCTTAACCTCAAGATAGGGAGGCCAAATCTTGGAAGAGAAAGGGATCAAAATAGAAGCTGGAGAAGGAGCAGCCAAGGCCCAAGAGATTGTCAAGGCCTCGGAAGAGGGGCTTAAATCGGTCTCAGGCCCAACACGCCATCTGGTTCCCGTCATTGCCGCGGCATGGTCGCTGTTTCAGTTGGCCCTTCCATCGGTTATTATATTAAATGCCGTTTATATCCGGGCTATTCACCTTGCCTTTGCCATTGTTCTGGTCTTTTTAAGCTATCCTATGTTTAGAAAGGTTAGAAAGAATAAGGTCCTTGGATATCTTTCCGTAAGGGATCGATTCACCATTTTTGACTACGTGGTGGCGATCCTGGCTGCCGCCTCGGCACTGTACATCGCCTACGATTATACGGGAATCAGCGGTCGTATGGGCTCCCCGAATATGACAGATATTGTCATGGGTGTGATGCTTCTGGTTCTGCTTCTGGAGGCAGCGCGCCGCTCTCTGGGGCCCGCCCTGCCGATTGTCGCCATTGCCTTTATTTTGTATAGCTTTTATGGCCCCTATATGCCGGATATCCTTGCCTTCAAAGGGGTATCTTTAAATCGGTTTGTTGGTCAGATTACCATGTCAACCGAGGGGATTTACGGGATTCCCCTGGATGTGTCGGCAACCATCGTTTTCCTTTTTGTTTTGTTTGGCGCGATGTTGGAAAAGGCGGGGGCCGGCGAATATTTTGTTCACCTTGCCTTCAGCGTCCTGGGGCGTTTCAGGGGAGGTCCCGCCAAGGCGGCCGTTCTGGCAAGTGGCCTGACGGGCCTGGTTTCTGGATCCAGCATCGCCAACGTGGTAACCACCGGAACCTTTACCATCCCCCTGATGAAGCGGACGGGATATCCGGATTATATGGCAGGCTCAGTGGAAGTTGCGTGCAGCACCAACGGGCAGTTGATGCCGCCGATCATGGGGGCCGCCGCGTTTATCATTGCCGAATACTGCAATATGCCCTATATCGATGTGGTCAAGGCGGCCTTTATCCCTGCCATTATTTCATATATTGCCTTGATGTATATCACCCATGTCGAGGCCACAAAACTGGGACTTAAGGGGATGAAAAGAGAGGATATCCCCCCATTCTGGTCAACATTCTTCAAGGGGTTGCACTATATCATCCCGCTGATTTTCCTGGTTTATGAGCTGGTGGTTTTAAGACACTCCCCGGCTCTTGCCGCCTTTTACGCCATTATTGTCCTTGTGATTCTCATTTTCATCCAGAATTTGACCCATGCTTGGAGGAACAATATCTCATTTGGCCTTGCCATCAAGGATGCCCTCGGAATCATCTGGAACGCCCTGGTGGCAGGTGGTAAAAGCATGATGGGCATTGGCGTGGCCGTGGCGGCCGCAGGCATTATCGTTGGGGTGGTCACCATGGGGTTGGGCGGCATTATCACTGAGGTGATTGATACCATCTCCGGGGGGAACTTTCTTGCCATCCTTGTGATTACGGCTATTGCCAGTTTGATTCTTGGTATGGGTTTGCCAACGACAGCAACCTATATCGTGCTGGCATCGCTGACTGCCAATGTTATTGTAACCCTTGGGGCGAGAGCTGGCGTGGCTTTCCCACTGATAGCGGCGCACCTGTTCGTCTTTTTCTTTGGGATCATCGCGGATGACACCCCGCCGGTCGGCTTGGCAGCCTTTGCCGCGGCGGCGATTGCCGGGTCAGATCCGATCAAAACGGGGGTTAAGGGGTTCTCCTATGACATTCGAACAGCGATTCTTCCCTTCATGTTCATGTACAACACAGATCTTTTGCTGATCAACATCCACTCGATCTGGCATGTCATTTGGATATTTTTCACGAGTACCATGGCGATGTTTGCGTTTACCAATTTAACCTTAAATTACTTCCTTGCAAGAAACCGAATCTACGAAATTATTCTCCTTGCTGGGGTAACCTTTGCCCTGCTTCGTCCCAAGTATGTGGCCGGTCTTTTAGATCTTGGGAAGGGTTGGGGACCTTTCTTCGTGGGCCTGGCAGGGATCGTCGTGTATGTATTGATATATCTAATGCAGAAACCGAGGGCGCAGACCTTTGAGGCCACACGCGCGTAACAGGGGGAACAAATGATACCTGAAATTAAAAGAATCCTGTATGTCACCGACTTGAGCAGAAATGCTGCCTATGCCTTTCGATATGCCGTTCGATTCATGAAGTCTTTTGACGCGGAAATTATTATTTTAACCGTGGTCAGGAGCTTCAGCCCGGTGGATCAGGTGCCCGTCGTGGTTCAGATGGGGGAGGACAGGTTCAGAAAAGCGAGGGAGGAAACCCTTAAGGATGTCCTCACGAGGCTTAAGAGGCGACTGGAGAATTATGCCAATAAGGAACTTCAAGGGGACGAGAGAAAGAAGATGATGGAGATGATTCGCATCGAGGTCAAGGAGGGAGACCCATCTGTGGAAATTCTGAAGGCGGCTGAGAAGGAAGATGTGGATATAGTGATCATGGGGGCAAACAGCAAGGAGGTTCTTAAGTACACCTTTCTTGGTGGGGTGACACAGCGGGTTCTGAGGCATATCAGGAAGCCGGCTCTGGTCGTCCCGATCCCCAGGGGATCGTTTGAGCTCTCCTTCAAAGAAAATGATACCCTTTAAACATTCCATCAGGAGGAAAGGGTATGAGAAAATCTGTTGCCATACCATTGATTGTAATGGTTTTGTTTTTTTCCTTGGGTTTGGGGAGGCTCTTTGCCCAGGAAAGGTTTGTCGATAACAAGGACGGGACGGTCACGGACACGAAGACAAATCTCATGTGGGCGAAGCATGATAACCAGGGAGATATCACCTGGCATGATGCGAAGAAATACTGTGAACATATCATCTTAAGTAGGTACGAAGACTGGCGGATGCCTACCATCAAGGAACTTGAGACCCTGTATGACCCCAGCAAAAAGGGATACGAAACAACCTGCGGCAACTTGGTGAGGCTAAATCCCCTCATTCGGTTGAGCTGTGGTTGGGTCTGGGCGCGGGATGCCCTAACGATTACGGCCTATGCCTACAACTTCACCCGAGGATACCGTTATACCGACCGGATGGTCCATAAGCGCCACTTCCGAGCTCTCCCGGTCCGGGCGATTAAGTAACGTAGTGCGGAGTTACCCGTTAAAGGGTGTGTCAGGAGAAAAATTCCTCTCATTCTTTCTTTTCCTTGAAACAGTTACCTTATCCGTTATGAATCGCACAGGTCCTGTTCGCACCATATATTCACGAGCCTATTATAATCTCAAGTAACAGGTCCTTGTCTCTAAAAAAACTTCCTGCTTTCCTCCGACACCTCATGGTGCAGAAAGCATCGGACAAAGTGGCGGGGTTCCACCTCCACCAGGGCAGGGGATTGTTCCTTGCAGATCTCCTTCTTGTCGGGGCACCGCGGGTGAAACAGGCACCCAGATGGTAAATGGATGGGATCCGGCATCTCCCCTTTCAGACGGATGACGGGGCGCTGCCTTTCCGGATCCGGCACGGGAGAGGCCGCGAGCAAAGCCTGTGTGTAGGGAGACAGAGGATGCTTATAGAGGGTATCCTTGGGAGCAAGTTCAAAAATCTTCCCTAGATACATGACCGCCACCCGGTCACTGATAAACTGAACCACATGCAGGTCGTGTGAGATAAAAAGGTAGGTCAGGTTCAATTTGTCCTGAAGCTCAAGAAAGAGGTTCAATACCTGGGCCTGAACAGAGACATCCAGGGCCGAGACTGGCTCGTCACACACAATCATGTCCGGATTCAGAGCGATGGCCCGTGCAAGCCCAATCCTCTGGCGTTGTCCCCCGCTGAATTCATGGGGATAGCGCCGGGCATGGTCCGGTCTGAGCCCCACAAGACTCAACAGTTCTTGCGATCTTTCCTCTCGCTCTGCGGCCGTTCCAACCCGATGAATGGTCAAAGGCTCTTTTACAATGGCCCCCACCTTCATCCGGGGATTCAACGAGGAAAAGGGGTCCTGAAAAACAATCTGTATCTTTCGGCGGAAGGACTTAAGGGCATCCTTTTTCAACGTAGCAATGTCGTCTCCGTTAAAATAAACCTTTCCCGTATACCCTTCCTCCAGTCTCAACAGGATCCGGCCGAAGGTGGATTTTCCACATCCCGATTCACCTACCAGCCCCAGGGTTTCCCCCTGTTCGACAGCAAGGTCTATCCCGTTAAGAGCATGAACTTCCTCCACCTCGCCGCGAAAAAGTCCCGACCGCACCGGGAAGGTTTTGTAAACTCTCCTGGCTTCGGATAGAATGCTACGCTGGTCTTCGGGCACCCTGATTTTCCCTCTCCGCGTAAAGCCAGCACCTCACAGCGTGGTTGGTATTTGAGTCTACCCTCAAAGGCGGAACTGCCCTTTCGCATGGTTCGAATGCCTGTTCACACCTGTCACGAAACGCACATCCCTTTGGAAGGCTCATAAGATTTGGGACCATGCCAGGGATGGATGGCAAGAAACGTTTCCCTCTAATATCCCCCCCATAACGGCCTGGCAGGGAATTCAAAAGACCCTGGGTATAGGGATGCAGAGGGGATTTAAAGAGTTCTGATGTTGGCGCTTCCTCCATGGCCAGCCCCGCATACATGACCACCACCCGCTGTGTCGTCTGCGCCACGATTCCCAGGTCATGGGTAATCAGAAGGACCGACATCCCCAGCCTTTCCTGGAGTTCTTTTATCAGATCAAGAATCTGTGCCTGAATGGTAACATCCAACGCTGTCGTCGGTTCATCGGCAATCATCAATTCCGGGTTGCACGCGAGCGCCATGGCAATCATGACACGCTGCCGCAGCCCCCCCGAAAGCTCGTGTGGATAGGCATTTAAGCGATGCTTTGGTGAAGGAATGCCTACCATTTCCAGCAAGTCAATCACCCTTTTCCTAATCTCTGGCCGGTCCAGATCCGGAAAATGCGTCTGCAATATCTCCCGGATCTGGAACCCTACCCTGAAAACGGGATTTAAAGAGGTCATAGGGTCCTGGAAAACCATGGAGATGTATCGTCCCCGGAGAGCGCGCATTTTTTCTTCCGGAAGTGTAAGAAGGTTCTTATCCTTGAAAAAGATCCTGCCTTGTTCGATACGCGCGGGTGGGGTGGGAAGAAGTCGAAGAACGGAAAGGGCCGTGACGCTCTTCCCGCACCCCGATTCACCGACGAGGCCCACGGTTTCTCCCTTCCCGACCCTGAGGCTCACACCATTGACGGCATGGATCACGCCCTCAGATGTTTCAAAGGACACCGTTAGATCCTGCATCTTCAGGAGTGTTTCTTCCCCTTGCATACCTTTTCCTTCTATCTGACAGCCACTTTGAGCCCTTCGTGCCTGTTTACCAACCTCCCCCCTCAAAGTCAATGAATCCTGGTAGAGTAAAAAGGCATAAATCTGACAAGCAAAACAAAAACCATATTTCCACACAGCATCACGATGCCGCGAAGTTTTTTGTCTTTGCATTCTCAGCGCCTTTGTATCTTGAATAGGAAACTGCTTTTATTTTAAAGCCGTTTCAGGCAATGGTTTCTTCACTCACAGGGTCAAAGAAATGGAGATTTTCAATTCTGGCTCTGAGTAGGATTTCTTCCTTGGTTTTAACCTGACTCTGCGGGGAGATAGATGCCAGGAGGTTTCGACCGCCTGCTTTCACATCAATGTATATCTGGTTGCCCACGGGCTGTACCACTTCCACGTACGCCTTGAAGGTCTCCTGGGCATCCGGCACTCCATTTTCGGAGAGATCTTCAGGACGCACCCCCAGAACAACTTCTCTCCCCAAATAGGCTGAAAGGGCCTGGCTCCTTTCCCGTGGCACCGGAAACCTGAGACCCTCCGTGACGACAAAAAGCCTCTCACCCTCTTTCTCAACACGTACATGTTCGACAAAATTCATGGTAGGTGATCCGATAAATCCAGCCACGAACCGGTTTTTGGGATGCATGTAGATTTCAAGCGGATGGCCCACCTGCTGAACCTTGCCATCCCTCATCACCACGATGCGGTCCCCCATGGTCATGGCTTCAATCTGGTCATGGGTGACATAGATGCTGGTGGTATCCATTTTCTCGTGAAGTTTCTTCAGCTCAAGACGCATTTGAACGCGAAGTTTCGCGTCGAGGTTGGAAAGAGGCTCGTCAAAGAGGTAAACCTTAGGGGTCCGGACAATGGCACGCCCCAAGGCAACACGCTGACGTTGACCGCCGGAAAGTTCTCTTGGCTTGCGTTTCAGGTATTCAAGAATTCCAAGCAGCTCCGCTGTTTGCCTTACACGCTGACTAATCTCATCTCTTGGAACCTTCTTGAGCTTCAGCCCGAAGGCCATGTTCTGATAAACCGTCATGTGTGGATACAGGGCATAGTTTTGAAAAACCATGGCGATGTCCCGGTCTTTCGGGGGAACAAGGTTGACCTTGCGCCCATCGATGAAGATTTCTCCAAAGGTGATGTCTTCGAGGCCCGCGATCATGCGAAGGGTCGTGGTCTTGCCGCATCCGCTCGGCCCCACAAAAACCATGAATTCCCCGTGGTGAATCGTCAATGTAAAGTCATCAACAGCCAGAACCTCCCCGAATTTCTTCCCTACATGCTTTAATGCAACTTCAGCCATACCGTATTTACTCCTTCAAAGCCCCAGTAATTCCTGCGACGTAATATTCTACGAAAAATGAGTAGACCAGCGCCACGGGCACGCTTCCAAACAGCGCGCCGGCCATTAAAGGTCCCCAATGATAGACGTCCCCGCGCACCAGTTCCGTGACCAGACCGACAGACACCGTCTTTCTCAGGCTGGTAGAGATGAAGGTCAAGGCGTAGAGATACTCATTCCACGAAAGGGTAAAAGCGAAAATCCCAGCCGAAAGAATGCCAGGCAAAGACAAGGGAATAATCACCCGCCAAAAAATCCATAGACGACTTGCCCCATCCATCATGGCACACTCCTCTAATTCCTTAGGAATGGAGTTAAAGTATCCCATCAGCAGCCAGGTACAGAATGGAATCAAAAAGGTCGGATAGATAAGGGAAAGGGCCCATAGTGAATCCCAGAGATGAAGCTTGAAAACCATGGTAGCCAGGGGGATAAAGAGTATGGTCGGCGGCACCAGGTAACAGAAAAAAATCCCGATCCCCATGAGATTTGACCCCCTGAAGCGGATCCTCTGTATCCCGTACGCGGCCAAAAGACTGGCCGAGAGAGAGATAACCGTGGAGGTAATCGCCACGAAGAAGGTATTGTAAAGCCAGCGGAGAAAAGGGGTCTGGGTAAAGAGGTGCTTCACGTTCAATAGGGACCAGGTATGAATAAGGAAGGGGTTGAGTTTGAGGTTGTACAGTTCAGGGTCCGATTTGAAGGTCGTGACAAACATCCAGTAGAAGGGAAACAGGAGAAAGACGAGAAACAGAACCAGTGGGAGATAGAACCTAAAAAATTTTCCCCAACCCTTTTGCGTCATATCACGTCTCCCGCTTCAGGTATTTAGAGGTAATGAGCACACTAATGAATAATACGGGAAAAATAAAGGCCGATATCGCCGCCCCTTCTCCCAGATGACCACCTGCGATGGCCCGCTGGAAGGAAAGGGTCCCAAAGATATGGGTCGCGTTGTCCGGTCCACCGCGCGTCATGACCCAGATCAACTGAAAATCTGCGAACGTCCAGATAATAGAAAAGGTTGTAATGACGGCAAGCAGAGGCATAATCAATGGAAGAGTAATACTTTTGAACTTGACCCAGGGCGTGGCACCATCGATGTCCGCCGCCTCGTACAGGCTCTGATTGATGGTCTGAAGCCCTGCCATCAAGCCAATGGTAAAAAAGGGAATACCCCGCCAGATATTGACGAGGATAACGGTAAGTCGGGCGTTAATCGTGTTGCCGAGGAAATCAATGGGCGTCTTGAGAAGTCCTATCCTCAGGAGGAACCAGTTGATACAAGAAAAATTCGAATCAAATATCCACCAGAACGCGATGGCCGAAAGGGCCGTGGGAACAATCCAGGGAAGCAGCACGATAGCACGCACCAACCCTTTGCCCTTGAAGTCCTGGTTCAGCACAATAGCCAGACCTAAACCGAGCATAAGCTTAAAAAAGACCGCCACACAGGTATAAAAAACCGTATTGAAAGCCGTCAGCCAGAAAACATCGCTGTGGAACAGTTCAATATAATTGGAAAACCCTACAAAGCTTCCCGAACGTCCGATAATGGTATTGGTAAAGGAAAGCCAGATACCCAGCACAAAGGGATAGGCAAGGAGGAGAAGAAGAATGATATCCGCGGGCAGAGTAAAGACAAACCCTAACACACCCTTACGCTGCAAAAGACCAACGGATGGGGTTTTTAAGCCACCCCATCCGCTTTCGATGCCAGCCCGACTCATTCTGTCTCCCGCTCCTACCTGCCATTCACAATGATGACCTTAACGGTAAAACTTTTTCAGCTTCTTTTCTGCTGCGGCAGCCGCTGCCTTGGGTGATTTACCCCCCACGCAGACATCCGCAAACATATCCACCAC
>JALTEW010000133.1 GCA_027073795.1 bacterium
TCACGGGGTGTGCGGATTATGGGGAACCCTTTCTGTTGGGCTGTTCGCCGACCCTCGTTATGGGCTTTCGTCGGGCGTAGGCGCGGTTAAAGGGCTTTTATACGGCGGCGGTTTTCACCAGCTTGGGGTCCAGTTTATTGGATGCCTGGCTGTTTTTGTTTGGGTAGGAATCAGTGCAGGAATTCTTTTCTTCATCTTGAAACACACGGTAGGCTTGAGGGTATCAGAACGCGAGGAAATTCGTGGTCTCGATATTGAGGAACATGGGATGGAAGGCTACGCCGGTTTCCAAATCTTCATAACACAATAACAAAAAAGGAAGGTACCATGAAACTTATCATCGCCTATATCCAGCCCGAAAAGCTCGGAGATGTCAAAAAAGAACTTTTCAGTGCTGAAATTTATAAGATGTCTGTCACGAATGCCCTGGGTTGTGGCCAGCAAAAGGGGTATACGGAGGCCTATCGAGGAGTCATTTCGGAAGTGAATCTGTTGAAAAAGGTCCGTCTTGAAATCGCCGTAAACGAGGATTTCGTCAAGCCCACTGTGGATGCAATAATCAAAGGAGCAAGGACGGGGAGCATCGGAGACGGGAAGATCTTTATTTTAGACCTTCCCGATTGTATAAGAATCAGGACTGGGGAAACAGGGAACCAGGCAATAGGATAAGATTAAGACAGGGGGGTGGAGGAATCCCACCCCCCTGAAAGGGGCTGCAAAATGCGTGTGTTGATTCTCATGCATGATGCCGAGGAGGACGCGGGGACAATCTTGGATTATCTTGAAAAGCACGGGGCGAAAACGCGCATCGTGAAACTTTATGGTGGAGAGCCCTTCCCAGAAAATGCCCTTCAGTATGACGCCGTGGTTTCGATGGGCGGTCCCATGAATGTTTATGAGGAGGTCGCTTACCCCTTTCTTGCAAAGGAAACCGATTTTCTGACACGCTGCTTTGGAAGAAATATTCCCGTGCTGGGGATTTGCTTGGGCGCGCAGATGATGGCAAAGGCCGCCGGCGCGCGGGTTACCAAAGCACCACAGGAAGAGACAGGATGGTATAGGGTCTCGCTAACCGATGAAGGCAAAGCGGATCCCTTCTTTTCGGGCCTTCCAGAATCTTTTACTGTTTTTCAGCTCCATGGGGATACCTTTGGTATCCCTCAGGAAGGCACTCTGCTGGCTACGTCCTCCACGTGCCCTAACCAGGCCTTCAGAATAAAAAACAGCCTGGCCCTGCAGTTTCACCTGGAAATCAACGACGACAAACTCGCCGTATGGCTCGCTGACTACAACCTGAGGCAAGAGGTTTTGAAAACCTACCAAAAGGTTCAAAAAGCTCTCGACCAAAACGCCCGGATGCTCTATCGGAACTTTTTCAGGCTTTAAGCCCCGTCCAACGCCCTGAGAAAGCACGCGTAGCGGCAGACTCTCTTAACACGTTTTCTACATTTTTGTAGAAAACAATTTCTTATTTCTACATAATTGTAGTCTATAGAAAAACAGGTTTTCCCCAAAGGTTCCATAACTATTTAATATAAAAGAATGAATTGCACAATACATAAAATGGCATGGCAATTGCTGTATAAAAGAGAAATCGGAAGGAGCTTGAATGAACCCTGCGGATACCGTCTTTGTCCTAATCTCAGCCGCTCTTGTTATGCTCATGACGCCGGCACTGGGGTTATTTTACGGTGGGATGGTACGCTCGAAAAACGTCCTTGGAACTATCATGCACAGCCTTATCATTCTTGCCATGGTCTCCATCGAATGGGTCTTATGGGGATATACCCTTTCCTTCGGTCCTGACATCGGAGGGCTTATTGGTAACCTGAGCCTGGCAGGGCTTCGGGGTGTGGGGACTGCACCAAACCCACATTATGGCGCAACCATTCCACAACTTGCTTTCGCGATTTTCCAGTGCATGTTCGCAGTAATTACACCCGCTCTCATCACCGGGGCCTTCGCAGAGAGAATCAAATTCAGCGGTTTTCTCCTTTTCAGCATCCTATGGGCAACCTTCGTTTATAACCCCCTCGCCCACTGGGTCTGGGGTGCGGGAGGCTGGATTCACAGGTTGGGTGCCCTCGATTTCGCCGGAGGCACCGTCATCCATATTAGCTCGGGAGCCGCAGCCCTGGCGGCCGTACTTATGGTTGGTAAACGCCGAGGGTATGGACGAACCCGTTACATCCCCCATAACCTTCCCATGACCCTCACAGGAGCGGCTCTCCTGTGGTTTGGTTGGTTCGGCTTTAATGCGGGAAGTGCCCTGTCCTGTAATGGCCTTGCCGTTAATGCCTTTATCACAACCCACCTTGCCGCTTCCGCCGCCGCCGCCGTATGGGGTTTTATGGAATGGCGGCGCGATGGCAAGCCCACCACACTTGGGGTTGCCAGTGGTGCCGTGGCAGGGCTGGTCGCTATCACCCCTGCGTCAGGTTTTGTTGGCCCCCTGTCCGCTCTTGTCATTGGTGGCATTGCCGGTATTCTCTGCTATTATGGAATCACGATGAAATCACGTTTTGGATATGATGATGCCCTGGATGTGGTTGGCATCCATGGGCTTGGAGGAACGTGGGGCGCCCTGGCCACGGGACTTTTTGCTTCCAAAGTCATAAATCCAGATGGTGCTAATGGTTTGTTCTTCGGCAATCCTTACCAACTCGTCGTGCAGCTTATTTCGGTTGTTGCATCCATTCTCTTTGCCTTCATTATGACCGTGATACTTTTAAAGATCGTTGATAAACTTGTCGGCCTGAGGGTAACAGACGAGGAGGAAGAAATGGGGCTGGATGTTGCCATGCATAGTGAAACCGGTTACAGTTTTTAAGCGCGTGGGTGGTTACGTATGAGGAAGGTGGAGGCGATCATCAAGCCATTCAAGTTAGAGGATGTGAAGGATGCGTTAAACGGGATAGGGGTCAAGGGGATCACGGTCACGGAGGTCAAGGGGTTTGGGCGTCAGAAG
>JALTEW010000134.1 GCA_027073795.1 bacterium
ACATTGAGGCGGCGCTACAAATGGTCCCATACCTCAATGGCGAACTCTTCAAACGAAAGGATGGCTTGGACACGAAAGGTTTCTGGATTCCGGATGCCCAGATTAAGGACTTTTTCGATTTTCTCTTTCAATACAATTTCACGGTAGAGGAAAACCTGCTCTACGATGAGGAATTGGAGCTCAACCCGGAATTTCTGGGGATCATTTTTGAGCGCCTGGTCAACAAGGCAGACGGCGCCATTTATACCCCACGCCCCGAGGTCGATTTCATGTGCCGCATGGCCCTGGTCAAGTGGTTGGAGAAGGCAACCCGTTGCGAGAAGCGGGATCTTTATCACCTCCTTTTCAGGGAGGGGGGATACGGTGCGGAATACGACGACGTTCAAAAGTATGGCGACTTCTCGGCGGCGGAAATTCGGGAGCTGATCAGCCACCTGGAGGAGATCACGGTCTGCGACCCCGCTGCGGGTTCGGGGGCCTTCGAAGTAGGGATGCTCCATGTGCTCGAGGAGGTGCTGGACATCCTCTACACGCACAAGGCCACCCCGGACGATCTGAAACAAAACGCCCCGTCGCCCTTCGAGCGCAAGAAACGCATCATCGCCACCTCCCTTTACGGTGTTGAGGTCAAGCGCTGGGCGGTCTGGATCAACCAGTTGCGTCTCTGGCTGACCCTGTTTGTGGATATGCCTGAAGCGTATCGTCATTCCATGAAACCATTACTGCCCAATCTTCAGTTCAAGGTGCGGGTTGGGGATTCATTGGTGCAGCGCATTGGGTCCAAGGCCTTTCCCGTTCATGGCTATGCTGAGCTCCCCTTTCATATCAGAGAGAAAATCAAAGGGCTGAAGGAAGCAAAGCGCGATTTCTTTTACAACCGGCGGGGAGATTACGACACAATTCGCCAGGCGGAAATCCAAATTTTTCAGCAAATCATCGACGAGGAAATCAAAGAGAAACAACAACAATTAGGGGCCCTGGTCGATTCCCGTCAAAAGCAGGCGCGATTTAAAGGAATGGGTCCTCCGGAGCAGAAGGAATTCGATATGAAGGCCGCCACAGCGAAACGGCGGCAGACATTGAAAAACGAAATTGCGGAGCTTACCGATCAGTTTCATTCTCTCGATCAACACCCCCCATTCATCTGGAGCATCGAATTTGCCGAGATCTTTTTTGACAAGGCCGGCTTTGATATCATCATCGGCAATCCGCCCTACGTGCGACAAGAGGATATCTCCGATCCGCGCGCGGAGTTGGTCGGCGCCACGAACCTTTTATCCCCCAAGGACTACAAAAAGGTTCTCCAGGAAATGGTTCGGATCGATTTCCCGGATCATTTCAAACCGGATGTAAAGATCTCCGGGCGTTCTGACCTTTACACCTACTTTTATGTCCGTTCCCTCCGGTTATTGAACCCAAAGGGGGTTCATGTCTTCATTTGTTCCAATTCCTGGCTGGACGTAGGCTATGGGGCCTGGCTCCAGGAGTTCCTGCTCCGCAAGGTTCCTATCCATTTTATTTTCGACAACCACGCCAGACGTTCCTTCGCCAGCGCGGATATCAACACCGTGATTACGGTGTATGATGCCCCTCTCTCAAGTGGAAAGTCCGTGAAAAAAAACTGGGGCGTAAAATTCGTGGCGTTCAAGCAGCCCTTTGAGGAGGTTGTCTTGAGCGAAAACCTCTTGGAGATTGAAGAAGCGGCCTCGATTGAGCGGAACGACAGGTTCCGTGTTTTTCCCATCACTGTTTCAGAGCTTTTGGAAGAAGGATCGGAGTCCGAAAAAAAGGAAACCAAGACCTTCGGAAACCGAAAAACGTATGTCGGCGACAAATGGGGAGGAAAATACCTGCGTGCCCCGGATATCTTCTTCACCATCCTGGAGAAGGGGAAAGGGAAGCTGGTCAAGTTGGGAGAGATAGCTGAAGTGCGCTTTGGCATCAAGACCGGCGCCAACGACTTTTTCTATCTGGAACCGCTGGGACCGGGCTCGCGGCTGGGGCTGCTGCGCGTGCGCAACGGCGCCGGCTGGGAAGGGGAGATTGAGGAGGAGTTTTTGAAGCCGGTCATCAAAAGCCCCCGGGAATGCCGAACGATTCTTATCAAACCTGAAGACCTACGTTACCGGATTTTCATGTGCCATAAGTGCAAAGAGGAATTGAAAGGCACCAAGGCGCTGGAGTATATTGAGTGGGGGGAGAGTCGGGATTATCAAAAGCGCCCCACTTGCAAGTCTAGAAAATATTGGTGGGATGTTGGAACACAATCTCAGCCAACTGCTTTATGGTTCAAAGCTTTTAATGATACTTTCTTGGTTCCTGTAGTGACTACTGATTTAAGAAGCAGTGACCGTTTTTATGCCATTTATGCGAAAGAGGACGGAAACTGGATGATGGCTTTGAATAACACATTAGTTGCATTAATGACAGAACTCAATGGAAGGTCGAATTTAGGCGAGGGCGCTCTCGATAATATGACGTATGAAGCAGCGAGAAACCTGATATTGAAACCTGCTCTTCTCCCAAGCTCGCCCCTAAACAGAAAACACCGTATCCTATCAGTCTTCACCGAATGCGGCATTGACCCCCACTCCGACATCCCCATATCCGAACAGGAGCCCCATCCCCTTCCTGATCGTAAGGCGCTCGATGATATGGTTTTTGACGCCCTGGGTTTGATGGAGGAGGAGCGCAAGGAGGTGTACCGCGCCGTCTGCCAGCTCGTCTGGAACCGTATCTCCAAGGCAAAAAGCGTGAAAAAACGGCGGTGATGTGCTACACGCTAATTCATAAAGGAGGAAAAAACCTGGAGAAAGGTGTTGAACAGAACTGAAAAAGGTGAGATCAAGCGGTTGGTTGAGGATTACGTCCGCGACAAACGCTATTTTCAGATTCAGAATCTGAAGGAAGCGCTTCGGGAAAGGGGCGTTCCGTTCCTTGATAAAACATTGAGACAATATCTTTA
>JALTEW010000135.1 GCA_027073795.1 bacterium
ATCCTTTATTAGACTAGCAGCCCAGATTCCAAACAGGGTTATCAAGGCCAGGTGAAAGAGGAGGAAAGGAGGCAGTTTGCGGAGCAACCCGGTGACCCCGGGAGAAGGGGAGGTCGCCTCCCGGAAAATCAAGGTCCGGAAACCCGCATCCTGCAAGAGACCGAAGAGCGCGGCGACCGAAAGGCCGTATTGATACCGTCCAAACTCGCTGACTCCCAACTCCCTGGCGAGGAAGAGCACCAATGCAAAGGAGACCGCCCCCACGTAGGCCGTGGCGGTAGTCTGGAGGATAAAATGCCTGGCTGTCTCACTCGACACACGAAAAATCAAGGGTCAACTCCTGTGTCTTTCTCATTAGATTTTCCGGGAGGTTTAAGCGCCAGGAATTCCCGCGTAACCCCGATTACCAGGAGGTAATATCCTATAATGGCCAACTGTTCGGCGACCGGTTCGAGCTTGACTGCCAAAAACAGGGCGCAAGAAAAGAGAATGAATATGAAGGCAGCTATGTAGGGTGTGCCTGGACCACGATATATGTATCCGGAAATTTTGGGAAATTTACGTAAAAGGAGACTTCGTGACAACATGATCAAATGATGATAGGCAAGGACCAGGGCGAGCCCTCCAAAGGTCCAGAAATAGTTTTCTCCATGAGGTGCCCTGACCATGATGCCCATGCCCGCGCCGTAAAGCGAAATGGCCGATATGGACCATACTATGGCCCAAAGCCAGCCGGGCAGGAAGGCGTAAACCCTGAGGAGCTTTTGAATGGGTAGGGCAACTATCCGCTTGATCCCGTCCCTTTTCCACCAGGTGAACCAAAGAGCGCCCACCAGGACGACCACTTTCAGGATCTTCAAGATGATGCCCCATGCCTTTTGGACTGGAGATGCCTCTTCACCGGCCACTTTCCCGGCCGGGAAGGAGTAAACTCCTTCCGGTTCAAGGGTGACGGCCTTTATTTCAAAATAGGGGGGAGTGGCTATTCGCAGGTGATGTTCGCCCCTGTTCAGGTAGAAGGGAAGGCTTTCGAGCCAGCCGCCGCGCCAGAGGATATCGTCTTGCTTTCCCGGGATCCGCGCCGGCCAGGTTATGGGAGTGTTGTCTATAAAGACAGATTGCCGGGTATCCTTTTTCAGGATATCCATTCCTGTTACGCGGCAGGCGGCCCCCTCGACCGAGACATGCCCCAGGATAAAAACTGCCGGATCGGCAAGCGTGTTCCTCATAATCCTGCCGGACAAGACGGCCTTGCCGCTCTCCCTGAGCGAGGACGCGTTTGGCCAGAGCGGCAGAGAGATCACTCCCCTGGCGCGGCCGGGGTGATAGTGAAATGTCCGCTTGCCGATAACCAGAGATGCCTCGTCCAGGATGCCGTTTACGACTTCAAAGGGGATCTTGAGCGCCAGCAGCCTGTAACAGGCGTCATTAAGCAAAGACAGATCAAGGCCTTTGATGTCAAGCCTTACTTCAGGATTTTCATCACTCTTGTTGACCAGGTAGATCTTTTTTCCATTTAACGGCCAGGTCTTCTTTTTTTCAAACCAGTAAATCGGTCCACTTTGCCCTTTCAGGTCACTTTGACGGGTTCGCAGGGAGACAAGGGCGATATCTTTTAAAACCAGTCTCTCGCCTTGAAAGGGGAGAGGAGAATTCACGCCCCTGGGAGAGGCATAAAGCTCTATTCTCTTTAAATAGAGCTGTCTTTTCCTTGAAAATGGAAGCTGGATGCCTCTTTGAGGCGGCAAGAGCACGGCCATCACCCTGGAGACCCCGTTTTCTTCGACAACAATTTTGGCCCTGACATTGGCCTTTCCCTGATATGAACAGGAGAGGAAAACAGGGTGTGCAAGCCTTATTGAAAGGTCCTTCCTAAAGAGAAGACGGTCCTGCCTGCCTATCCTGTAGACCTTTCCAACCCATGGATCCAAGGAGAGGGGGAGAGCGGCGGGGTTAAAGCAGGTATAATCGGATTTGTGCATCCCCTTGATTCCCTCCGGGACCTCTTTCTCTCTCTCCAGGCCGCAGGCCCTGGCAAACTTGAGTTTCCAGACCGTGTTCGGCCCGCGCGGCCTGACAAGGAGATATATTTTCCCTTTAGGGACATCTTCAAGGCGCAAGGCACCCTTTACCAGGTGCCTTTTTATGGGAGACCAGAATATCCTGCCCTGGCCCCCAAGTCCTATCCAGGCGTCGACGTTTCCCCGCAGTTTAAACTTCTCCAATCTCAGCGCGGCGAGCCCCTTCCATATCATTTCAAAACGGGCGTTTTTCGTCGCCCTTGGAAAGAAACCGATGACTTCAGTCCCTAAGTTGCCCTTGAAGACCTGATATTTCCCTTTTTTTACCCGAAAGGTAACCGGCGGCCGGTGAGTGTCGCTGGAGATCAAGAGCCGGGAAGGATACGCATAATGCCAGTCCTCGTACCAGAGGAGATCATAGGCGGGAGTTGTTTCAAAGGGATATTTCCCTGTTCTTACAAATCCCTGCAAGGAGTTCCAGACCTTGTTGAGGACCAGCGGATAGTTGGCTTCCGCTGGGGAAAACAGGGCGGCCTCCTGCACGGTCAGCTTTTCAGGGACGCCCGCCGGAAGTTGAAATTCCAGGCGCACATCCTTGATCCTCGCTGAAAACACCTTTTGACCATCCAGCGCCTTTTGCAGATCAAAGGAGAGGACCGTCTCTTTGCCTCTCCGTTGGGCCTTTACCTCTACCTTAAATTGGTGGCGAGAGGCATGGGCGGCGCCCCGTGTCTTTTGGGCCGTCACGTCCGGGTTACCATCTTCGGACCACGGTATGTAGATCTTGAAAAACCTGACAGACTTCAGGGGCATCCTCCTCAGGATTTTTCTGCTCGCCCCTGGCATAAAGACGACGATTTCCAGCAGATCCGTCTTGCCGGGATCCAGGCCCAGTTTTTTTGCCGTGGCCAGGAGATCTATAGAT
>JALTEW010000136.1 GCA_027073795.1 bacterium
CCGTTCGCAGGGCATCCCGTTCTGGACTGTCTTGCAATAAAAAAAAGGAACTTCTCCCCCCAGTTTGGGGCACCTGAGCCTTTTTTTATCTAATTCCTCCTCGTCCATCATTTCCTCAAACAAACCCCTTGAAAAAAGGTTATTTCGCGGCCACCTTGGGTTTGGGCAGGGGTTCGATGGCCTTCAGGGCGCGTTCAATCTCCTCTTCAGGGAGCTCGTAGTCGGAGAGCTTCCCGGAGAAGTAGGCATCGTAGGCTGCCAGGTCAATCAAGCCATGTCCACTCATGTTAAACAGGATAACCTTTTCCTTGCCTTCTTCCTTCGCCTTTTTGGCTTCCTGGATAACCGCCGCGATGGCATGGTTGGTTTCAGGGGCGGCGATAATCCCCTCGGTTCTGGCAAACTGAACCCCAGCCTCAAAGGTTTCCAGCTGATGTACCGCACGTGGCTCGATAATCCCGTCCAGAATCAACTGGCTGACGGTGGGCGCCATGCCGTGATAACGGAGACCACCCGCATGAATAGGTGCGGGGATGAAATCATGACCTAGGGTATACATGGGTAATAATGGGGTTTTCTTTACCGTGTCCCCAAAGTCATAAGCGAAAGGCCCCCTTGTCATGGTGGGGCAGGACATGGGCTCCACGGCGATAATTTTAATATCTTTACCAAAGATCTTGTCCCTGGCGAAGGGGAAGCTTAATCCAGCGAAGTTGCTGCCGCCGCCGGCGCACCCGATGACGATATCCGGATAATCCCCAACCTTTTCAAGCTGTTTTTGTGCCTCAAGGCCAATGATGGTCTGATGAAGCATCACATGGTTCAGGACACTGCCAAGGGCATATTTGGAGTTTTCGTCCGCCACGGCCGCTTCCACCGCTTCGCTGATAGCGATACCCAGGCTGCCCGGGGTATCAGGGTCTTTCTCAAGAATGGATCGTCCCGATTCCGTCTGGGTACTAGGGCTTGCATAGCAAGTGGCACCCCAGGTATTCATCATCAACCGCCGATAGGGTTTCTGCTGATAGCTGATTTTTACCATCCAGACCACAATCTCAATGCCATACATGGCACCCGCAAAACTCAGGGCACTTCCCCACTGACCGGCACCTGTTTCTGTAGTGATGCGCTTCGTCCCAGCAATCTTGTTATAATAGGCCTGAGCGACGGCTGTGTTGGGCTTGTGGCTGCCCGGAGGACTGTAGCTCTCGTTCTTGTAGTAAATCCGCGCGGGGGTATCCAGGGCCCTTTCCAGAGCGTACGCCCTTACCAGAGGAGCCGGACGCCAGATGCTCAAAACCTCGAGAACCGGTTCGGGAATATCGATCCATCGGTCGGTACTGACTTCCTGCTCGATGAGATTCATTGGGAAAATGGGTGCCAGATCCTCCGGTCCTACAGGTTGCCCGGTTCCAGGATGCAGAGGTGGTTGCATAGGTGTCGGCATATCCGCAAGGATATTGTACCACTGCCGAGGCATTTCATCTTCAGTTAGCAGGATTTTCTTGACCTCCATAAAAACCTCCTTTGGGTAAGGGTTGAAACAAAAAGGGTCTTTTTATAAAGACCCTAACACAACCATTTTAACCGCTAAAAAGCCCGCCCGCATCCTCTACCTTCAGATAAAACCCCTTTAAACACGAAATAGCACTTTTACCACTGTTTGCCAGAAAATCTAACATAGTAAAAACGTGTTTGTCAAGAGAAATTTTTGAGATAGCGAGAGAGATCTTGTCATGGTGTATGGTTTAATAATATGTCAAAATATGAAGATAGGTTATACGTTCAGCAAACCCATAAATCAACTGAAGATAAGAATAGATTGCGTATGTTGAAAAATATGCTATATTATAAAGGGATTTTATAAAACGTTTCTCAGGTAAGTTGTGTAATATCTCTTTGAAAATGGAGAGGTTCTCTTTCATGGTAAAAAGGAAAAGGACACAATCGAGGGCTGAGGCAACAACCCGAAACACCTATAAAAGGGCGCTGAAGAAAAGTGAAAGACGTTTTCAAGACCTAATTTTCACTGTGGGAGACTGGGTCTGGGAAATGGATGAGACGGGACGTTATACCTATTGTTCCGAGACCATTTCCCCTCTCCTGGGATATTCCCCCGAGGAAATAATTGGGAAAACTCCCTTCGATTTTATGCCTGAGGATGAAGCGGAAAGAATCCAGGCTATTTTCAGTAAGTCTGCCAAAAAAAGAGAATCATTCAAAGACCTTGAGAACTGGTTGATTACGAAGTCCGGAAAGCACATCTGCATGGCCACAAGCGGGGTTCCTATCATTGATGAGAAAGGGATTTACAAGGGATATCGAGGGGTTGGCAAAGACATCACAGCGCACAAGCTGGAGCAGCAGCGTTTGGCCAGGCTCTATCGCTGCCTGAGCACCCTCGGCGTGGATTACAAAGATAATATCCGTTCAATCGTGGAAACGGCGGGAGAGATTCTGAATGCCTGCTGTGCCTATTATCACCAGTGGGAAGAAGGGGTATTATCCACTATTTTTGCCTGGCGGGCCCCAGAGGATTTCGGGGTGAATCCCGGAGAAGAGTCAGTTTGTCATGCAACCCTCCAGCGTCCGGGGAAAGAGGCCCTCTTTATCCCCCGGTTGAGGGAATCCCGTTTTGCCCTGCTTGATCCCTCACTCGAGGCGTATGGCATGAATGCGTTTCTGGCACAGCCGGTTTATGCCGAGGGGAAACCCAGGGGCGTTTTATGCGCATTTTTCAGAGAAGGAAAACCCTCTAAAGACGCCATCAATCTCATGGGAATGTTCGGGGAGGTGCTGGCGCGTGAAGAAGAACGTTTCCTCTCCTCCCAGCAACTGATAGAAAGAGAAACTTTTTTAAGGACCCTGATTGAGAGCACTATTGACGCCATTGCCGTTCTGGATGTGAATCGACGGTTAATAGATGTCAATGAAGCCTTTTGCAAGATGTTTGGATACACCCGGGAAGAGGTGATTGGCAAGGATACCACGTTTATTCATGTCTCCGAGGAGAAGGCGGCAGAGTTTGAGAAAATTATTTATCCCGTCGTGCGGAAAAAGGGCTACTGGCAGGGAGAATGGCGGTTCAAGCGGGTGGATGGTACGGTTTTTCCCATAGAATCGATTACAGCTGCGCTTAAAGATGAGGCGGGAGAGATTTTGGGCTATGTGGCCTCTATCCGCGATATTACAGAAAGAAAAGAGGCGGAAGATGCCCTGAAAGAAGCTCATGAACGGTTGGCACAGATTGTCAGTGCCATTCATTCTGTCCTTATTGGATTGTCAGTGGAAGGGAATATTACTGCCTGGAACCGGGAGGCTGAAGAGATTCTTGGATTGAAGGAAGCTGATGTTCTGGGGAAGCGATTAGGGATGTGTAAAATTTCCTGGGAATGGGAGCGGATTGAGCAGGGGATTCAACGCTGTGCGAAAGATAGAGAGATTACACGAGTGGACGATGTGCGCTTTACGGATATAGAGGGCAAGGAAAGGTTTCTGGGAGTGACCATCAATCCCGTTTTAAATGCTGAGGGGGGCTTGGTGGGCACCTTGATTTTTGCGGCGGATATTACCCAAAGGAAAGTAATGGAAGCCCAGCTCCTCCAGGCCCAGAAGATGGAATCCATTGGACAGCTAGCTGCCGGGATTGCCCACGAAATCAATACCCCCACACAGTTTGTAGGGGATAACCTGAGTTTTCTGAAGGATGCCCTCGAGGATTTAAACCAGCTCATGGGAAAATACGAACAACTGGTAGAACAAGCCAAGTCCAGAGGCCTCTTTTCTGATCTGCTGGGAGAGATTAAAGAGATTTCTGAAGAGGTAGATATTGATTTTCTCAGGGAAGAGATTCCGAAGGCCATTGACCAGTCGATGGAAGGAGTTAAAAGGGTTTCTCATATCGTCCGGGCGATGAAGGAGTTTTCTCACCCTGGCGTAAAAGAAAAGGAATGGGTAGATTTAAATAAGGCAATTGAAACCACCGTTACGGTCAGTAAAAATGCCTGGAAATATGTAGCGGAACTGGAGACACACCTGGACCCCAACTTGGGACCCGTTCTGTGTATGCCGGATGAAATCAATCAGGTCATTCTGAACCTGATTGTCAACGCGGCACAGGCCATAGAAGAGGTTGTGGGAGGAGATTCCGGGGAAAAGGGCTTGATTACGATTGATACCCATAATGATGAAAAATGGGTGGAGGTCCGGGTGCAGGATACGGGTCCCGGAATCCCGGAGAATATTCGAAACCGTATCTTCGATCCCTTTTTTACAACGAAGGAGGTGGGAAAAGGAACCGGTCAGGGATTGGCGATTGCTTATGATGTGGTGGTTCAGAAGCATGGGGGTATGCTGACCTTCGAAACCCATGAGGGGGAAGGAACGACATTTATCATGCGGCTTCCTAAACAGACGGAGAAAGTGGAGAAGTGAATGAAGAAACGTATCTTGTTTGTAGACGATGAACCCGAGATTCTCGATGGGCTTGAGCGGATGCTGAGAAGATTCAATAAGGAATGGGAAATGGTCTTTGCCACGAGCGGGGAGGAAGCCTTAGAACGTTTTGCAGAGGTTCCCTTTGATGTGATTGTGACGGATATGCGGATGCCCGGGATGGACGGGGCGGAACTCCTATCTGAAATAACCCGACGCTACCCGGGAACGATTCGTATGGTTCTTTCGGGCTATTCCGACCTTGACACCGTGATGCGGGTGGTATCCACTGCTCACCGATACCTGTCCAAGCCGTGTGACGCGGAAACCCTGAAGGAGGTTATTGAGCAGGCAGCTGTTTTGAGAGAAACTATCAATGATGAGCGGGTGAGAAAGGTGGTGTCCCGTCTGGATACAGTTCCCAGCGTTTCTTCCGTCTACACCCAGATCATCGAGGCGTTGCAGGCGCCTGAGGTGAGCTTGCGGGAGATTGGCGAGATTATTTCCAAGGACGTTGGGATGACGGCCAAGGTTCTTCAACTTGTCAATTCGGCCTTTTTCGGGCTACGAAGGGAGATTACCAGCGTCCCCCAGGCTGTGGGGCTTCTGGGGCTGGAGACCATTCGCTCCCTTGTCCTCATGGTAGGTGTTTTCAGAACATTTGAACATGTCCGGATTCCAGGTTTCGATCTGGAGGCCCTCAGGATGCACATGCTGACGGTAGGGGCGTGTGCGGCGGATTTAGCGGCATATTCCGGGGCCTCCAAGGCCATGGTGGATGCTTCCTACCTATCGGGGCTTCTCCACGATGTGGGTAAACTTGTCCTGGCGGCTGCCATGCCTGAAGAACTGGCAGAAATCTTGAAGCGATTCAATGAGACGAAACAGCCCTTGTATGACGTGGAGCATGAGGTGCTGCATACATCCCATGCCGAGATTGGCGCGTATCTCATGGGAATGTGGGGATTGCCAGATGATGTGGTTTCAGCAATCGCCTTTCACCATGAGCCCGGGAAGTCGCGCATTGTCCAGGCAAGCCCCCTGTTGTTTACCCATGTGGCCAATGTGCTGTCACATCTCCAAGAAGGGGAAAAAGCGGGTGAGGGTCTTCTGGACATGGCATACATTGCGAAATTAGGGATGGAACAAAACGTTACAGAATGGGAACAACGTTGCGAGGCTGTCATGGCCGAGGGAGTGCACGTATGAAGTATAAGGTTCTTTTTGTCGATGATGAACCGAATATTCTCGAAGCATACAGGCGTCAGTTTCGAAAAATTTTTCTTGTTCACACCGCTGTAGGGGGACGGGAAGGACTCAATGCCCTGACAGAACAGGGGGTATTCGCGGTGGTGGTTTCCGACTTGAAGATGCCCGGGATGAACGGGATTGAATTTCTTTCAAAGGTCAAGGCGCTTTCTCCTGACACAGTGCGGATGATGCTGACAGGATATGCCGACCTTCAAACCGCGATTGATGCGGTCAATGAGGGAAATATCTTCCGCTTTCTGACAAAACCCTGCCCGCCGGATAAGCTGGCGCTGGCCATCGGGGAGGGATTGAAGCAGTATGGCCTCATCGTTGCCGAGCGCGAGCTGCTGGAGAAAACCCTAAAGGGGAGCATCAAGGTGTTATCCGAAATTCTCTCCCTGCTCAATCCGGAGGCCTTTGGACGATCCGCGAGAATCAAGAGTTACGTCGTGGAGATAGCTGAAAAACTTGAAATCCGGGATGTTTGGATGCTGGAAACGGCCGCAATGTTGTCTCAGATTGGATGCGTGATTCTCCCGGAAGATGTTTTAAAAAAGGTTTATAAGGGAGAGCCTCTGACGGGAGAGGAGTCCCAGCTTTACAACATGTATCCCTCGATCGGACACGACCTGATTAAAAATATACCCCGGATGGAAGAAATTGCCAGGATCGTCGCGTATCAGGAAAAGTACTTTGATGGAACAGGGATTCCTCTCGACAAGGTAAAGGGGGAGGACATCCCCCTTGGCGCAAGGATTTTAAAGGCTTCCCTCGATTTCGACAAGCTTCAGTCCGCAGGCTTGTCCCCTGAAAGGGCGGTAAAAAGCTTGAGGAAGACCCCGGAAAGGTATGACCCGAAGGTGCTGAATGCCCTGGCATCAGCAATCTCAACCGGTGAAAAAGCGGTTGTTCAGGAGCTGGCCCTGAATGAATTGAAGGGAACCATGGTTCTCGCCGATGATATACGGACCACCGAAGGGGCCCTTCTGGTGTCCAAGGGACAGGAGATCACATGGCCACTCATCGCACGCCTCAGGAATTTTTCCAGAACGAAGCATATTCATGAACCCATTAGGGTTATTGTTCCTGGCCTCTCTCAATAGTTTTATTCCCTTCCACCCATCAAGATCCACACCCTGTCTCCCCCGTCATTCCTTGACACATCCAAGAAAAACAAGTAGAAAACTGGCGGGAGTAAAAATGATGGCCGGGAAGAAATTGGGAATCATCGTCGGGACAAGCTTCCTCTTAAGCGAGAGGCTAAGGGATATTCCGATCCAAACCGTATCCACTCCCTTTGATACCGCAGACACCCTTGAGAGCGAGGCTGCCCTTATTGCCCTTCGGCACGGAAGAGAGGGCAGTATTCCTGCTCACCGGGTCAACCATAAAGCCAATATTTTTGCCTTGAAGAAAGCGGGCGTGCAATGTATCATCGGATTTCAATCCGTAGGTAGCCTGAAAGAGACCTTGCCCCCCGGCAGTTTACTCATTCCTCATGACTACATCAGCCTCGTCTCAGTACCCACCCTCTTTCAAAGCAACCGCGACCCGCATATCGTTCCCACCTTCGACGAACCTTTGCGACAATCGACGATCCGCCTTCTCCGGGGATTTAAAGTCCCCGTATTCGAACAGGGTATCTACTGGCAAACCCAGGGACCCAGGTTCGAAACTCGGGCCGAAATCGGGTTTCTCTCCCACTTTGCCGACTGTGTGGGGATGACGGCGGCCTCGGAAGCCACCATCGCCCAGGAGGCAGGACTGGCCTACTGCTGCATCTGCAGCGTGGACAACTTTGCCCACGGTATCGGACATCCCCCTCTGTCTGAAGAGATGTTCCACGCTGTCGTCAGGGAAAATACAGAAAAGATGGAAGCCATTCTTCAATATATTCTCGAAAACGCTGGAGTGCTGTCATGTCCATCTTGATTCAGAATGTGCTCGTTAACGGGGAAATCGCGGATGTTCACATCCGAGGCACCCGCATCGACCGGATCGCCTCATCTATAGTGCCTGAACCGGATGACGAACTCATTGATGGAACCAACCAGGCCGCTGTACCCGGTTTCATCAACGGTCATACCCATGCCGCTATGACCTTACTGCGGGGATTCGCAGATGACATGGAATTGAAGCCATGGCTCGAGGAAAGGATATGGCCGGCAGAAGCTACTCTGACCGAGGCAGACGTCTATGTGGGAACCCGGTTGGCGTGTCTGGAAATGATTCGCACTGGAACCACTGCTTTCAACGATATGTACTGGCATCTGCCAGGGGCGGTCAGGGCCGTTCAATCAATGGGGCTTCGAGGTATCCTGTCCGCTGTGTTTATAGACCAGTTCAACGCAGAGAAGCGGAAACAGCAGATTGGGGAAAATGTCGCGTATATTGAACAATTTCAGGGGCACGATCCCCTGATCCAGATCGCCCTGGGGCCTCACGCCATCTACACCGTTTCGAGAGAGGCCCTGGAATGGATCAGAGACACCTCGGAAAAATACGGTCTATTCGTCCATATTCACCTTTCAGAAACCAGGCAGGAAGTGGATAACTGCCTCGAGACCCACGGCAAGCGCCCTGTGGAATATCTCAACGAGATAGGCCTGCTATCCGATCGACTTTTCGCAGCCCACTGCAACTGGCTGAGCGAAGAAGAGATTGACCTTCTGGTGGAATCGGGCGCCCATCTCGTCCACAACCCCGTCTCAAACCTGAAACTAACCGTCGGAAACATCTTTCCCTACAAGGCGTTGTCTGAACGTGGGGCCTCTATTCTCCTGGGGACGGACGGCTGCTCCTCCAACAACAACCTGGACATGCTGGAAACGGCTAAGTTTGCCGCCCTCTTCCAGAAGTGGCAGTCCAACGATCCGACCCTGCTGCCGGCGGCCGAGGCCTTAAGCCTGATTAACCGGGAAAGCTACAGGGCGTTCCGCCTTGGAAACGGGGAAATAGCCCCTGGAGAACCCGCAGACCTTGTGCTTTTCGGCCTGAACCACCCCCAGAACGTACCTCTTTACAACCTTGAGTCGAACCTCGTTTACGCTGTCAACGGAACCGCTGTAACCACCACGATTTGCAACGGGAAAATCCTGATGAAAGAGGGGGTCATCCCCGAAGAGGAACTAATTATTGCAGAAGCGCGCCAAACCGCTAAAAAGTTCGCCAGGATGCTGTAACTGTCATGGATAACAAAATAGCCAAAGGAAAGTCTCTGAACTGGTTATCCATGGACCAGTTGGTCCTTTTTTTCAAACTGTTCAGGGATCCGGCCGTGCCATGGTGGCTCAAGGCAATCCCCCTCTTCGCCGTGATATATCTCATTTCCCCTTACGACCTCATCCCCGACTTTCTCTTTCCTGGAATCGGTGAAATCGACGATATCATCCTCCTTATCTTTGCTGTTTCCCTCTTCAATCGCCTGGCCCCGGTGGACCGTATCAAGGCTCATCTGGAGGAAATGGACATCAAGGGGAAAGACTTATGACAAAACGCCCTCTTGTTTTGGGAACCGCTGGCCATATTGATCACGGAAAAACCGCCCTGATAAAGTCTATGACGGGTGTGGATACCGATCGCCTGAAGGAGGAAAAGGAACGTGGCATCACAACGGAACTGGGATTCACCCACCTAACTCTTCCATCAGGAAATGAGATCGGCATTGTGGATGTCCCAGGACACGAAAAGTTCGTGCGTCACATGGTGGCCGGGGCAAGCGGGCTCGACTGTGTCCTCCTCGTGGTTGCCGCTGACGAGGGGGTTATGCCTCAGACCATTGAACACGTCCAAATCTGCAGGCTCCTCGGTGTCAAAAAAGGCCTGATTGCCATTACCAAGCGAGACCTCGTCGATGAAGAGATGATCGAACTCGTCAGGGAAGATATACGAGACCTTGTCAGGGGAACCTTTCTGGAAAACGCACCTGTATATCCCGTTTCCTCTGT
>JALTEW010000137.1 GCA_027073795.1 bacterium
GCCGGGCCGCATTAACCCAGATATGCATCGCATATCATAAACACATCGAAGTTCCCTCAAAAGCAATTTGAGATTGACACGCTACGCCCGCGGTAGATAATCCCGGAATTACCGGACTAAATTTGGGATGGAGGTATGCATGGACTATTTTGTTTTTCGTGCGCCTTCGCCTCTCCGTTTCTCTATCACCTTCGATACAGGCTTTATGGGTATAACACCTATGCCTTCGGGCCATTTTGAAATGGTCTTACCATCCAGCCCCCTGGTCACAAATTTTTCGAACTCCCTGGTCCTGGGAACCGATTTGTTGATATAGGTTGCAAAGGCATCAGCCCGGTCAAAGAGTTCATCAGGCTCAATCACGGGCTTTATTTCGGGCAACCTCTTGAAAGATTCAAGATCCATGGATTTTTTCACCTTTCCCAGTTCGTACTTCGTGGAATTCAATCCCAGGTGTTCCAATATTGTCTCACCCGAACCATCGAACAGATTCAAGGGAATTTTCCCGCCTTTTTTGCCATGGTTGTGTAAAACATCCTCGTCAACAAATATGGTACTGCTTACCAGCCATAATCTGCCATCCACCCTGGCAACAAGTCCGCCATGTTCTCTTTTTCCGGTTTCCTGGATATTTTTGTGTATCAGGTATTGATTTGTTCCAGGGCATGATTCAAGGTCAACAAAATCAAAAATGTCATCAGGCCCCTCCAGTTGGGGTCCTACAATATTGCAGCCTTCTATCCTGACAGACCCGTCTTTGCCCACATAAAAGACTCCGCCACTCAGGGCATTCCCAGCATAAAAAACCGAGTTGTAGGCCTCAAAGGTCCCGGACTTTACTGCCACTATCCCCCCATAAAGTGCTGTAGACATCCCCAGGGCTGAGGATATGACTCTGAGTCTTCCTCCTTTTACCAGCACCGCTCCTCCATAGCCGTCTTCCCCGTCGTTAAGTGATTTGCAAGCCTTTTTGTTCTCCTCGCAACACACGCATTCGAATGAAACGCCTACGGCTGAAACGTGAATCAGGGTAACATCCCCACCCCTGACCACAACAGCAGGACAGGAGTATGGGTCTTTGTTCTGGCCGTCTATTGTGAGGTCTTCTATTACAACCCTGGTATCCGGCCCTCCATCTATGATCACCGGTCCCATAAGTCTTGTGTTGGCAGGGCCCTTGCCCTTGATGTGTATGGATTTTTTTATTGGATCAAGCCGGCTGGTGGATTGGGTAATGACAGTGGTATGGCCCCCTCCCTTGTCCGTTTTGTTGTTGCCACCAAAAAACATACATCCTCCACTGTTTGCACTACAGGAAAGTCCTAACAATAGAAACACAAGGCACCTTCGCAACATCTACTTACCCTTTACGATCCTGGCCGAGTAGAACACCCGGGAACCTTCGCAGGCACATAATCATCTTTTCCCTCCTTGGTTGTAACCTTGTCCTTTTTCGTGTCAACGACATCCCGGTCTTTCCCGGTCTGCGGACCGGACTCCATGCCGGCCAAGGCTTGTTTGCCACATGAAACGATGCGGTTGAAGATCTCCATCACCTCGTCCCACATGGCTTTTGACATGTCCTTTGATTTCCTTGGCAACATCGGTTTGGCGCCCGGGGACCTGCCTGCCATCCCTTTTGCCATGGATTTCGCGATTTGCGTGGCCCGCTTGTGCCTGCTCCGGACAGTGTTCGTACCCTTTTCATCCCGTGTTTGTTTGTCGTTGAGCATCTCCATGAGGCACCCCGTACTCATACTGTCTTATCCAGACTAACTGAAGGCCGGAAAAAAGTCAAAACACAGGTTTGGCCCAAATTACCGGACTAATTTGATGACCGAAGTCGTCAGAAGTGGTGCAGATGCAAGGAGTTGAGCCCATTTGAGCGGAGTCGTGGTTCTGCGCATCCTGCGGATGCTTGAAATCATTGCGCCTTTGGCGCAATGACCCACAGCGCTACTTCGAGCATCAAATGGGTGAAAACGACGCAGCAGATGAGCCGCTTGCGGTGGCTTGTCTAAGGCCGGAGGCCGTGACAACGAGCCGTCAGGCGAAGTTCCACTGCCGAATTTAGTCCGGTAATTTGGGGCACCCACTTCGTCTTGCTTTTTTTTCCCATATCCGTTAGTCTTTTTTCAACATCTGGATGGAGGAAAGATGAAAATCTACAAAACGTCGATAGTTTTCATGATTTTACTGTGGTCGTTCGGGGCGTGGGCCGGCGCCAAGGATTTCGTCAAGAAAGGTGATGCCCTGCTGGCCCAGCGCAAGGACCTCAGCAAGGCCAAGGAGGCGATCAAGGAATACCAGAAGGCCCTGGCCCTGGATCCCACCATAGTGGACGCCTACTGGAAGATCTCGCAAGCCTATTACTGGTTGGGAATCCACGTAAAAAGCAAGGACCAGAAAATGAAGTTGTTCAAAAACGGGATCGAGTTCGGCAAGATGTGTGTCCAGGTAAACCCAAAGGTGGCTGAATGCCATTACTGGCTGGGCGTGGCGTACGGCAAGTATGGGGAGGCCAAGGGGATCATGCAAAGCCTGTACCTGGTGCCGTTCATGAAAAAGGAACTCAGGGCCGTGATCAAACTGAAACCGGACCTGAGGATGTACGGTTCCTACGGCGTCCTGGGCTGGGTGTATTTCAAGGTGCCGGACAGCGCGATCATCAGCAAGGAAAAACGGGGCAGCAAGAAAAAGGCGCTGGAACTGCTGTCCAAGGCCGTGAAACTGGGGCCAGGCAACCTGGTCAGCCGTTATTTCTATGCAAGGGTGTTGTTGGACAAGGGTGACAAGGCCGGGGCGATCAAGCAGTTGGAATTCATCCGCAAGGCCCCCATGGTTCGGGACATGGCCCCGGAGTTTGCCGAAGAAAAGGTCAAGGCGGCGAAATTGTTGAAAAAGATTCGGGGGAAGTAAGA
>JALTEW010000138.1 GCA_027073795.1 bacterium
TGTTCCGGGAATTCCAAGGGTAATGGAAAGGAACCCAATAGCCAGAATGAGTATGAATAAAGCAGTTCCTGCCCAGTTTATGAGTGAAGCCATGAAAAAATTTAATCAGGTTACTTTTTGCGGCGCTTCCTTTTGCCTTGCGGCCGTTTCTTTTTATTATTCGCCGCAGCTGTTTTTCGCGCGGGGGAAGGCTTTTTTACAACAACCTCTTCGGTTTTTTCTGATGGAGGCGGTAAGGTTTTGAAGGGCTTAGGTTTGAGCGCTGGTGCAGAAGGCCTTTTCTGTTTTACCCCTTTCTTGTTTCTGCCGTAAGGTTCAAAGAAAAGAACAACGGGACTCGCGATATAAATGGATGAATAGGTCCCCACGACCACACCGATAATCAGAGCAAAGGCAAAATTATGGATAACCCCTCCTCCCACGAGAAAAAGAATGACAACGGTAATGAGCGTGGTTAGAGAGGTTAGAATAGTTCGGCTCAATGTTTCGTTGATGCTTTGGTTGATGAGATCAGAGAAAGAGATTTTTTGAAGTTTTTTCATGTTTTCGCGGATTCGGTCATATACAACAATCGTATCGTTCAAAGAATACCCAATAATGGTCAGAATGGCCGCTACGATGGCAAGGTTGAATTGTTTGTTTGTAATTGAAAAGACCCCAACCGTTATCAACACGTCATGGGCCAATGCCACAATAGCACCAATGGCAAACCAGAATTCAAAGCGCCAGGTAATGTAAACCAGGATGGCAAACATGGAAAAAATGATGGCCCACAGCCCCTTGCGTCGAAGGTCTTTTCCCACTTTGGGCCCAACCATCTCCACCCGACGGATTTCAACATTCTTTTCGCCGAATTTTGACATGAGATGTTCCTTGATACGTTCGGAAATCCCTTTCAGAGACGTGGAGCTTTTCTCAATTCGAATGAGATATTCACTCTCCTTCTTCTCACCGATGCTCTGTATAATTACTTCTCCGAGGTTCAGTCCTTTCAAGGCATCCCTGATGTGGGAGATGTCAGTGGGTTTATGAATCTTAACCTGAACCAAGGTGCCACCCCTGAAATCGATACCATAATTTGGCCCACCGTGAACGATAAGGGACACAATGCCAGCCAGAATCAGAATGAGAGAAATGGACATGGCGATATATCGGATGTGGATGAACTGGATATTCATGCCTGGTTTGAAAATTTTCATAATAATCCTTTCTAAATGCTGATTTTTTTAACTCTTCGCTTTTCAAAGGCAAGGTCAAACAGAGCCCTGCTGACAACGATGGCCGTAAACATACTGCTGATGATACCGATACTCAGGGTTACGGCAAATCCTTTAACGGGGCCCGTTCCAAACTGATAAAGAACAACCGCGGCAATCAGGGTAGTGACATTGGCGTCCAGAATGGTGATAAAGGCCTTGGAAAACCCTGCCTCCATGGCGGCTCGTGGGGTTTTCCCCACCCACAGCTCCTCGCGGATTCTCTCAAAGATGAGAACATTGGCGTCCACAGCCATACCGATGGTTAGAACAATACCAGCGATACCGGGGAGGGTAAGGGTTGCTCGAAAGGCCGCGAGGATCGATAAGATGAAGACGACGTTAAGAAAAAGGGCGAGATCTGCCACGACCCCTGAGAGTTTATAATAGAATATCATGAAGGCAACGACTAAAAGGCCTCCAATAATGACAGAGGTAATTCCCCTCCGAATGGAATCCTCTCCAAGGGTTGGGCCCACGGTCCTTTTCTCAAGGATATTGACAGGGGCAGGAAGGGCACCTGCGCGGAGGACAATCGCCAGATCATGTGCCTCCTGTGTGGTAAATCTGCCTGTGATCTGGGCCCGGCCACCGGCGATGCGTTCCTGGATGACAGGGGCAGAATATACATTGTTATCAAGAATGATAGCGAGGCGTTTCTTGACGTTTTCCCCGGTTATCTTTTCAAACACCTCAGCCCCCCTGGAATCGAAGGTGATGGCGACATAAGGTTCTCCATACTGGGTGTTGATGCGGACCTGCGCGTCTTTAAGCACGTCTCCCGTTAGGAGGGTTTTCTTCTTGATGAGAAATGGTTTTCGCGTTACAGCCCCAGTATCCGGATCCACAATCCGCTGGTACAATATCTCATCACCGGGAGGGATATTCCCCTTGAGGGCGTCTTCCAGGCTGTGTTCATCATCAACCAGCTTGAACTCAAGAAGGGCGGTTTTCCCAATAAGTTCGATGGCCCGTTGGGGATTCTTGACGCCGGGAAGCTGCACAAGAATGCGGTCTTTACCCTGGCGGCTGATATCGGGTTCCGTAACGCCAAACTGGTCAATCCTGTTACGAATTGTTTCCAGGGCCTGGTCGATGGCGGCCCTTTCCATGGCGACTTTTCGCTTGGGGTTGAGCTCTAAAAGGAGCTCTCCATGTCCGGCCTTATGGGAACTTTTAGCGATTCGAAGTTCGGGATAACGCTCTGTAATCAGGGAAGAAACTATATCTTTGTTGGCAGATTCAACATACTTGATATGAATACCAAGCCCCTCGTGGGAGGCGGAAACAACAAGGATTCCCTTTGATTTCAGGTAGCTTTCAATATCGTTTTTGGTCCTTTCCATGAAACTCTCAACAGCCTTTTCAGCCTGGACCTCGAGTATTAGATGCATCCCCCCCTGGAGATCCAGCCCCAGTTTTATCTTGTGGATAGAGTTTTTCCACCAGTCCGGCAGGGTGTCGGTCACGGATGGGGCCAAGGCGAAAAGGGCCCCCAATGTCAAAAGGATGATAATGCCAAAACGAATTCTCAAGTCACGAAACATGCCATTTTCCCTTTCTTTTCTGTTTGTTTAATAAAACGACTTCTCATACCCTATCTAAGTTAAAATTGCAAGCGGCGGGCCATTTATTTGTCGAGAAGGGGGATCGGGGAAGCAC
>JALTEW010000139.1 GCA_027073795.1 bacterium
TTTAGGGAAGGTTTTCCCTGTGTTCCATTGCACCCAGGAGATACCCTGTAACCCCTGTGCCTCCGTCTGTCCAGAGAATGCAATTCAGATGAAAGGGGACAACATCCTGGGGATTCCTTATCTGACGGACAAGGCCAAGTGTATCGGCTGTATGTCGTGCGTGGCTGTCTGCCCCGGGCTGGCTATTTCCCTCGTGGATTATAGAAACGATATCGATCATCCCACGGTCACCCTGCCTTACGAAATATGGCGCGAAACCGTAGAAGCAGGACAAACGGTCGACGTTACAGATGTCGATGGGAACGTCCTGGGCCATTATCCTGTAAAAAAGGTGCTGGTACCTGAAAAGAAATTCCCGGGAACGCTTCTTGTTCAGTTTGAAGCAGACAGGGACGTGGCGGATAAAGCGATTGGAATCCGTATGCAGAAACAGCAAATCGAACCCTTAATGGCATATGAAGATAAAGCGATACCCGACGAAGCCATCGTTTGTAGGTGCGAAAGAGTCACGGCGGGGGAAATACGCAGGCTTATAAAGAATGGTGTCAGGGATATAAATCAGATTAAGGCCATCACGCGTGCAGGAATGGGGGCCTGTGGATCAAAGACATGTAAACCCATGATATGGAACCTGTTCAAGGAAGAAGGGGTAGATCTAAAGCAGGTGACAGATCTGGTCGACCGGCCGCTTTTTGTGGAGGTTCCCCTTGGGTCCTTCGCCGGGGTATGGGGAGATGAATCGCATGAAGAATAGCTATGATGTAATCGTAATAGGGGCCGGTTCCGTAGGGGTACCTACGGCTATGGCTCTCGCTGAGAAAAACGTCAAAACCCTTGTGATCGACAAAAACGCATCACCCGGGCAAGGTGAAAACAAACACGCCCTGGGAGGGGTTCGGGCCAATCACTCCATCCCCGGAAAGATTTTGATTTCGTTACGATCACTGGAAATTTTTTCTACGTGGGAGCAAAAGACAGGTGAAAATATCGACTGGCTCAAGGGAGGATATCTTTTCCTGGCCTACAGGAGGGAAGAGGAAGACATCCTGAAAAATCTCCTTCCCATACAAAAAAAATTCGGGTTGAACATCGATTACCTAAGCCCCGATGAAATCAGTGAGATCCTGCCGGGTATCCGCAAGGAGGAACTTCTTGGTGGAACCTTTTCCCCGGATGATGGATCTGCCTCCCCGCTTCTTGCTATCAACTCATTCTATAGCAAGGCACGTGCAGGAGGCGTTGAATTCCATTTCGGGGAACAAGTAAAAACCGTAACTACCGGTGAGGGGAAGGTCACCGGCGTCATTTCTGACAAAAATAGCTACCTTTCACCCATTGTAATCGATGCAGCCGGCCCCTATTCAAGACAATTATGTTCCCGGCTGGGAGCTGATATCCCTGTATTCCCAGAATTACATGAGGGAGGGATCAGCGAACCGGTGGAAAACTTTTTTGGTTGCCTTGTCGTTGATCTGAGGCCCGGACCCGGGTCTAAAAATTATTATTTCTACCAAAATAAGCCGGGGCAGGTGATGTTTTCCATCGCTCCCGATCCCCCCCTTATCGGAACTGAAAAAGGAGCGACCTCATCCTTTCTCACCCAGGTCTGCGCCAGAATGGTTACCGCTGTACCAAGATTAAAAAACATCAGGATACGACGAACATGGCGGGGAATCTATCCGATGAGCCCGGATGGGGCTCCCCTTATAGGGTGGGATAGGGAAATAGAAGGGCTCCTTCATGCGACAGGTATGTGCGGACAGGGTTTCCTGCTGGGGCCTGGAACCGGAGAGCTGCTTGCCAGAATGGTCATCGGCGAAACGAAGGAAAACGATCCTATCATCCTGAAGGATTTTTCGCCTTACCGCGAATTCGAGAGCCATGAGGCACTGAGGTAAAAAAGGTTTGAAGCAATGCATCCGCGAAAAATCAGGACAAAATGGTAATGGAAGATGCTTAAATTAAAAATGCAGAATGAAAAATTGAAAACTTATCATTCTACATTTATAATTCTTAATTTTCTTCTGCCCCTTGCCTACCGCCCTTTTAAACATGCCGTGGGTCTCACCCTAAAATCCTTAACCTTGACATTAAAATTCAACGATAGTAAAGGAGTTCTGTTGCATGGAAACTTTTGGATTGAAATTAAAACATAACTATCAGAAAAACCTAAAGAAGATGCCATAAGAAACTACCAATGACTATCACACAGGTAATCGTCAACAGTATCATCCGGGCCTCTGAATTAGCCCTTTTAAGCCTGGGCTTGACCATTGTTTATGATATGCTCAAATTCGCGAATTTCGCACACACTGAACTTGCTGTCGTCGCTGCCTATCTGGCATTCCTTTTGAATGTTACCATGGGAATGCCCATTCTCCCTGCTGCCCTTATTGCCTCTGTCGTAACGGGTTTTCTTTCCATCGCAATTGATAAGGCTGTATTCAAGAAAATGAGAACCTCCAACGGAATTATTATCATGGTTACGTCTATGGGTGTAGCAATTGCCCTCAGAAACACCGTGAGGGCTATTTGGGGTGCCGATGCACGAAACTATGCCATCCCACTTCAAAAACCGATTATCACACCATGGTTTCGCATTACCCCTCTTCAAGTATGGATCATCCTTATCGGCGCAGCCTCCATGGTATTCTTTTACCTTTTACTTCACTATACGAAACTCGGAAAATCCATGCGCGCCTCCTCCGACAACCCGGACCTTGCCCAGGCAAGCGGCATTTCAACAGAAAAAGTTATTACCTATGTCTGGTTCATTGCCATCAGCTTTGCCTCTCTTGGCGGGATTCTTATTGGTATGGAAACCTATATCCTCCCCTACATGGGGTTTGCCATTATCATCCCCGTTTTCTGTGCCGCAATCATGGGCGGCATTGGAAACCC
>JALTEW010000140.1 GCA_027073795.1 bacterium
TCCCATCTTCCTTCATCAAAAATCCCCAGCGATTGTTCAAACAGTTTTACCTGAGAAATCACCTCATCACAGAGGACCCCAATTTTTTTTAGTCCCACGGACACCATCGATTCTGGAAGTAGTAATTCGGGGACAAAGGAGTCGCCACCATCTCCAGCCCCCAGCAACTTGCTGAGAATATCCGCATAGTTTACAATTGGAACAAGCTTAGGCGCAAAGGAACTGGCGCTCTTCTTCGCAAGTAACGGGGTGTGATGAAAACGAATCCCATCCCTGACAAGCACAGGAAGGTTCCAGTGCAGGGCAAGCCAATAACCGACATCCGCATGGGTCAATCCCAATAGCTTCTTTTCCATTTGAAATAAAGGGATGTGTTCACGCGCAGATCCATCAATGGCTTCCTGGTATCTGTCGGTAAAATAATTGTAAAAAACCGTTTTTCCAATATCATGTAGCAAGCCAACCACAAAAAGCTCTTCAGGATTTTTATAGCCCATCTCTTCCCCCAGGATTTTGGCCGCTACCCCGCATGCGATATTGTGACGCCAGAAATTCAATTCCCGTTCATTTCCCTTTTCTTTTCTGCCCAAGATATTGGAAAAGATCGAATACCCCAAAACCAGGTTTTTTACTTCGTTGAATCCCAGAATCACAACCGCATGAGAAATTGTTGTAACCTGTTGTCTGAAGCCATAGAAACTCGAATTGGTAATTTTCAATATCTTTGCCGTCAATGAGGGCTCGCTGGTAATAATTTGAGCCAAATCCCTCGCGCTGGCATCCGTATCATCCACAAGCCCGAGGATTTTTCTCACCACATCTGGAAGCGGAGGCAGGTCCTCAATCCCCTTGATCACAACCTTGACCACATCAGGGTCCAGATGCCCCTGTCCCTCGCTCTCCTGGAGAATATAACGGTCACCCTGACGCTCTCCCTCCTCTTCAGAAACAAGATGAAGAGGCTGAACGGGAAAGATTTCATGAAGGGCAATCTTGGCCTCTTCCAGGCGCCATGGGAAAACCATAACATGATTCACATGGCTTGAGGTAATCGCCCTCCGACGCTCTTCTACCTGATCTTTCCTGACAAGCAACAGAATGATCAGGTTTTGTAATTTTTCCTTCACCCGCTTGGAAAAATCCATCCCGGAAACACCGGGAAGGTTCTCTTCCACAATCATTCCCAAATAAGGGTACTTTGCCAATAGAGAAACCGCCTGGATATGGTCCTCCGCGTAATCAACAGTCACGTCATACCCGATAAAAACTCTCTTGATTTCTTCCCACACATCTATCTTTGGCGCCAAAACCAAAATCTTAGCGGTTTCCATAGATTCTTCCCTGTCTCTTATCCGCGCGGGTGAAAGGCCTTGTGCACCCTTATGAGGTGCTCCTTTGTCAAATGCGTATAAATCTGCGTCGTGGAAATATCTGCATGCCCAAGCATCATCTGTACAGACCGCAAATCTGCCCCGCGTTCCAAAAGGTGGGTCGCGAAACAGTGGCGCAAGGTATGTGGACTTATCTTTTCCCTGATACCCCCCTGTAACGCATACTGTTTAATGATCTTCCAGACACTCTGGCGGGAAAGGGGCCTGCCAAGACGTGACAGGAATACCTCATCCCGCTGGGAAGAACCAGAAATTCTTTGACGAACCTCTTCGCAGTAAGTCTGAAGCCATGTGAGCGCCTGCCCCCCCAAGGGAATCAAGCGTTCCTTGCTTCCCTTGCCGAATACCCGGATAAACCCCTCATCCCAGAAGATGCCCTGAAGTGGCAGGGTGACAAGCTCTGAAACACGGATACCCGTAGCGTAAAGGACTTCCAGGATAGCTCTGTCCCGTATCCCCCTGGGGGTCTTGGTATCCGGCTGATCCAGCATTCTTTCCACCTCCCTTAGAGAAATCACATGAGGAAGGGATTGACGCAGATGAGGGGTCCGAATCTCCTCAGTCGGGTTTGCCGGAAAATCTCCCTTTTGGGAGAGATAGCGAAAAAACCCCCGAATGGCGGAAAGTTTCCGGTTGATGGTTCGTTGAACCATCCCCTTTGTTTTAAGGTCCCTTAGAAATCCCAAAACAACATACATATCTACATCAGCTATGCGTGTCCCCCCGCGCGCCCGGAAATAGGAAAAAAACTGCATGAGGTCCAGACGATACCCGGTAACCGTGTGCCGGGAGAACCCCTTCTCCACCATAAGAACCTGGCTGTATTGCATAAGCTCCTCGTCGAATGGGGAGGATAACTCTCCTCTTGACCCCGTTTCACCCTGAGCTTGCTTCGATTCCATCATGCGAGGTCGATAACGTCCACGTCACCCGGCTTTAAATTATCAAGATCGAGACACACCACCGTATGCCGATTTGTAAGATACCCACAAACCTCACCTGGATTCACACAAAGACATCCGTTTTTCTCATAAACCTCCAGGGTGTGGGTATGACCATAGAGAATCAGGTCAAAATCTCCCGAAGAGATAAGAGAGGAACGCAAGGGATTTACATGATCCACAAAAATCCGTTTTCCCTCCATTTCCAGCGAGAGATTCCCGTTCTTTATCCGCCCGTCCGAAGCCTTTAAAAGCCCCAGAATTTCCCCATCATTATTACCAAAGACCCCTATCCAGTCTACTTGAAGTTCTTCAAGCGGCCTCAAGGAAAAGGGGGCGCAATAATCTCCAAGGTGGATAGCCAAATCCACCCCGGCGTCATTGAAGGCCTTAACTGCCTTTTCAATAAACGGCAACCTGTCGTGTGTGTCCGAAAGAATTCCAAGCCGCATGTTTTTCTCCTTTACCGCCCGGAGTGCCCGAATCCTCCTTCGCCCCGCGAGGTTTTACCTATCTCTTTCAAAACAACAAACTCAACCGGCAAAACTCTGCCGAAAACGAGCTGCGCAACCCGATCCCCATCCTTGATCCAGACATCTTTATCCCCCAGATTTACCAACAAGACCTTAATCTCTCCCCGGTAATCCGAATCGATGGTCCCTGGTGTGTTCAGCAAGGTGATACCTGTCCGGTAGGCCCAGCCACTCCGGGGCCGTAACTGCGCCTCAAACCCCTCAGGGATGGTAAGCGCGAATCCCGTAGGGACCAATACCCTCTCGCCCGGTTTGAGGCACATATCACGGTCGAGATTTGCCTGAACATCCCATCCAACCGCTCCCTTCGTCGCCTTTGAAGGTAGACGCGAGGCTGCAATGGGTGTCAGGGGATGAAAACCTATCTCCACAAAATCCATCCCTAGAAACTCAGGGAATTTATCTTCTCTTCAATTCGCGGGCCAAGTGCCGTCATGCAAAATCCCCTTAATTGTATATATTTCTCAGCCACCCTTGCCACATCTTCGCACGTTATAGCATCCACACGCGCGACAACATCCTCGATAGGGACACAATGCCCAAAATAGATTTCATCGGTAGCCAGTTTATCCATTCGGCTGTTCGTACCCTCCAGACTCAAGAGAAGATTCCCCTTCATCTGCTCCTTGATCTCGCTCAAGTCCCTTGGAGAAATCCCTTCCTTTCGCACCCTGTTGATTTCTCCGGCGACGAGGTTCACAATTTCACCGAAGTAGTCTTTTTCCGCCGACCACGCAACGGCGAAGGTCCCCTCGCTTCTAAAAAAGTTTGTGTAACTATAAATAGAATAGACAAGCCCCCGTTTCTCCCGCACCTCCTGAAAGAGACGGGAACTCATCCCTCCTCCCAAATAGGTGCTCAGGGCATAAAGCGGGTAGCGCTCCAGATCCGTCCTCGAGCAACCCGCACCCCCCCAACAAACGTGAAGCTGCTCATGGTCACGGTTATGTTGATGGACCCCGGAAAGGGTCATCGCTGGTGCAAGGTCAGAAGGCACCCTCGGGGCCAACCTTTCAGATCCAAAATAGCGCTTGCCCAAGGAGATGATTTCCCCTGTCTCAATGTTTCCTGCTACAGCCAGGATAACCCTGGCCCCCAGGTAATGCCGCTGGAAATAGTTTACAATATCTCCACGCGTAAATCGTCCAACCGTCTCAGAGGTTCCGGAAATTGGAGATCCGAGGGAACTATTGCCCCACAAATCACGGTAGAACAGGTCATGCACGTACTCATCCGGGGTATCTTGAGCCATTCGGATTTCCTGAAGAATCACTCCCCGTTCCCGCTCAATATCATCGGGGTCAAACAGGGAATGAAAGAAAATATCGGAGAGGATATCAAACCCCTTCTCCACATGAGATTTCAGCACCTTCGCATAAAAACAGGTATATTCTCTCCCTGTAAAGGCGTTGATGACCCCACCGATACGATCAATCTCCTTGGCTATCTCCAGGGCGCTTCTGTTCGAGGTCCCCTTGAAAAGCATGTGCTCAATGAAGTGGGTTAGGCCATTCTCCTCCGGGGTTTCGTCCCTCGAGCCGGTGCAAACCCAAAGGCCTATACAAACAGATGAAACCTCCTTGAGAGGTTCCATGAGAAGTCGTACGTGGTTATCCAGGATAACCTTTTGCACATTTGTCGCCCGCGTCTTAATGTCTCTTACTCCCCTTAAGTTCTTTCAGCGCCGCCTTGCGGCTAAGCTTGATTTTTCCATCCCGATCAATATCGATAACCTTCACGGGAATCACGTCACCTTCCTTGATATAACTGAAGATATCCCTGACATGTTCCTCGGAAAGCTGCGAAATATGAACAAGCCCATCCGTCCCCGGCAGGATCTCCACAAAGGCACCGAAATTCACAACCTTTCGGACCTTGCCTTCATAGATCTTCCCGATTTCTGCCTCCTGTGTCAGTTCCTTTACAATCTTTATCGCCTCGTCAGCCTGGGCGGCATCAGTCGAAACGATCTTTACGACTCCGTTATCTTCAATATCAATCTTTACACCGGTTTTTTCGATGATACCCCGAATAATCTTTCCACCCGGACCTATGACATCCCTGATCTTGTCCGGATTGATCTCCAGAGTCGTGATACGCGGCGCATGTTTCGAAAGCGTCTCCCGCGGCTTGTCCAGGGTCATCCGCATAATACCAAGGATATGGCGCCGGCCCTCCTTTGCCTGATAAAGGGCCTTTTTCAGGATATCCTCATTGATACCTGGAACCTTGATATCCATCTGAAGAGCCGTAATCCCGTCATCTCCACCGGCGACCTTGAAATCCATGTCTCCCGAGTGATCCTCATCCCCCATGATATCCGTGAGGACGACAATCTTTCCTCCCTCCTGAATAAGCCCCATGGCAATTCCAGCCACTGGTTGGGAGATGGGAACCCCCGCATCCATCAGGGAAAGCGTCGTCCCGCAGACAGTCGCCATGGAGGAAGAACCATTGGACTCCAGGATTTCGGAAACGACACGTATCGTATAGGGAAAGGTATCCTCCCCCGGAACAACTGGTTTCAGTGCCCGTTCCGCCAAGGCCCCGTGACCAATCTCCCGACGGCTGGGGGGGCGCAACGGGCTTGCCTCACCCACACAGTAGGGAGGAAAATTATAATGAAGCATGAAAGACTTATACCCCTCTTCCATGATGGTATCAATCTTCTGCTCATCCTCTGAGGTTCCAAAGGTTGTGACCACAAGGGCTTGTGTCTCACCCCGTGTAAAGACAGCGGAGCCATGGGTCCTTGGAAGGATCCCCACTTCGCAGGAAACGGGTCGGACCTCGTCGAAGGCACGCCCATCTATTCTTCTGTTCTCACCCACGATCAGGCTGCGAAGGTTCTCTCTTTCGAGGTCCTCGAAGCAACCGCGGACGGAGGAACGGAAAGGCTCATATTCCTCGGGAAGATTGTCCAGAATCTCCTGATAAATCTCACTCATCCTAAGTTGCCGTTCCTTCTTCACTGGTATCAGCAAGGCCTCTCGAATCAGCCCGTTGGCCTTTTCCCTTATCCATGAGATCAGGTTCTCGTCGACGGGCTCCTGTTCAAATGTTCTCTTTTCTACACCTATTTTCCCCGCCAGTTTTTCCTGTACATCGATCAAGGGCTGGAGGGCCTGATGTCCAAAGAGAATAGCAGCAACCATATCATCTTCCGAGGCAAAATTTGCGCCTGCCTCGACCATTATAACGGCGTCACGGCTCCCGGCGACGGCCAGATCGATATCGCTTTCCTCCAGCTGTGACTCCGTTGGAAACGCGACAAACTCCCCATTGACCCGACCCACACGGGCAGCCGCGATGGGCCCATCAAAAGGAATGTCCGACAACACAAGGGAAGCCGATGCCCCAACGATACCCATAACGGAAGGGTCATTTTCCTGGTCGAACGAAAGGACTGTGGCAATCACCTGTGTTTCATTCTTATACCCGTCAGGGAAAAGGGGCCGGATGGGACGGTCAATCAATCTTGAAATAAGGGTTTCCCGTTCAGAGGGCTTTCCCTCGCGTTTGAAAAATCCTCCCGGTATCTTACCCGCCGCAAAGGTCATTTCCTGATAATTTACTGTCAAAGGGAAAAAGTCCAGTCCCTCTCTTTTTACGCGTTCCGAAACGGCGGTTACCAGAATCACCGTATCCCCATGGGTTACCACAACCGCTCCGTCAGCCTGACGAGCAAATTTCCCTATCTCTATGGTAAAAGGACGTCCTCCTACCATAATTGTTTCTTTAACATCCATTTATTATTTTTCTCCTCTTCACGGCAGTTTCATAAAACCACATCATTTTTACGAATCTATCGTACCGTTACGTGTTTAAAATCTCTATCTTCTTAAACCCAACTCGCCAATCAACTTCCGGTACCGCTCCACATCCTTTCTCTTCAGGTAATCCAGGAGCCTTCTGCGCTGTCCCACCAATTTGAGGAGACCGCGTCTTGAATGAAAATCCTTCTTATGGACCTTGAAATGCTCTGTCAGGTAATTAATTCGTTCGGTTAGAAGAGCCACCTGAACCTCCGGAGAACCTGTGTCCGAATCGTGGACTCGAAACTTTTGAATAATTTCTCCTTTTCTTTCCGCTGTTAGAACCATTTACTCCCTCCTTTTCTAACTCGAATTAAGGTGCGAACACCTTCTCAAGTTCATAAATAACGGGTGAAAGGTCCCGAGTTTCCCCTTCCTTTCCCCTTTCTCTGGCAAACCTGCTCCTCACGATGGCCGCCAGGTGTCCATCTCTCGAAACTATTTTAATTGGTTCTTTGCTTTTTATCAATGGCAGATCAAATCGCTTGACGTCCATCCAGTAAATCGCCCGTCCATTCACGACAGAACGCAACACCTCGTCAGGCACAACGATTTCTTCCCATGTGGCAAGCACGGCACGGTTGCTTAAAACCTTTTTCCACCTGTGCTCCTCATCCATTCTCTCAAGTTCATCAAGCGTGACAGCCTCCGACAGGCGGAATCGCCCACTCCGCACCCTGCAAAGGCTTGAAAGCACGGCACCGCATCCTATCTCACGACCTACATCATAGGCCAGAACACGGACATAGGTTCCCTTCGAACAGGACACAGAAAACTTCAGACGGGGGCCTTCAACCTCACGCACCACAAATTCGTGAATCACCACCCGTTTTGTCTCCCGTTCTATCTCCTGCCCCTTGCGGGCCATTTTGTAAAGGGGAACCCCCTTCACCTTCCTGGCGGAAAACATAGGGGGAATCTGTTCGACGACGCCAACAAAACGCCGAAAGACTTCCTGTACCTCAGCGACATCGAGCGCTGGTGGGGATGTTTCAGATATCACCTTCCCGGAGGAATCCATGGTATCTGTTTCAATCCCCAGCCTGATTTCCCCTTCATAGCCCTTGATGTCGTTTTCAAAGTAGGGAATTAAACGGGTCCCCTGATTGATGGCGATGGGAAGAACACCCGTGGCAAAGGGATCCAGTGTCCCAATATATCCTGCCTTCCTAACCTTGAACAGTTTTTTAATACGGCCCAGGGCCTGGTTTGAAATTACCCCTTCAGGTTTGTTTAGGATTAAAAATCCCCCCCTTCTCGTCTCTGCCATTCTCAGGTCCCCTGTATCACTTCGCAGATCCTTCGAAGGACCTGCTCTCTCACTGCCTCAAAATTACCTTCTACCAGGCAGCCTGCCGCGTTTCTATGCCCCCCGCCCCCAAATAACTGGGCAACAGCGGAGACATCCGCGTCTCCCTTCGACCTGAGACTGACGCGATACTCATTATCCCCCTTTTCCCTAAAAAAAACGCTGACCAGCACCCCATTTATTTCCCTGGGATAGTTTACAAATCCCTCCACGATGCTCGGGGATATTCCATTTCCATTAAACATGCTGCGGCTCACGAAAAAGTCCGCCACCTTGCCCCCACACCCCACACGTAGGTTTTGCAGAGCCTTCCCTAAAATCTGAAAACGCTCCACAGGGTAGCTTTCACATGCTTTTTCAGCTATCTCGCCCGGGTTAACCCCCAACCCCACAATCTCAGCCGCAATCTGAAGGGACTGCCGGGTGGTATTACGATACCGGAACCCCCCTGTATCGGTCAGAATGGCCGTGTATATGCAAATTCCCATCTCCTGACTAATGGAAATTCCAAGGTCTTTGATAATATTATAAATTAGCTCACCGGTTGCGGCGCTTTCCTCCACAAGGTTGAGATCGCCAAAGTGTGTGTTACTGTTGTGATGATCAATGTTCATCAAAACCACTGAACGCAGGTCAACTTGGTTTATGATGTCCCCTGCGCGTCTCAGTTCACTGCAATCAAGAACCATCACACACTCCGGCAGAAATTCCAGAGGAACTTTCCGCTGAATTTCATAGGACCCTGGGAGAAACCGGTAAAGAGGGGGGACAGAATCTGCCAGGCATACAACCACATCTTTCCCCAGGGACTGGAGAGCATGGAAAACAGCCAGTGCCGACCCCACGGCGTCCCCATCTGGTTCGACATGCGTGGTTACAACAAAGCGTTGATGCTTCAGAATTTCTTCGCTTATTCTCATCATAGTGGTTCTGCTTTCACTCTTTCCAAAAGATTTCTGACACGATCCATCTCTTCAAATGTATCGTCATGAATAAATTCGATCTGGGGTGTGGTCTTCAAAACAACACTCCGCCCAAGCTCCTTTCGAATATATCCCTTCGCACTGTTGAGTCCCTTCAGGGTCTTGTGCCAATCCTGCACCTCATCCATCACGGAAAAATAAATACGGGCAATCTTCAGATCAGCAGTCATCTGGACATGGGTGATGGTGCAAAAAGAAACCCTTGGATCCTTAACCTTTTTCAGCAGAAGTAAGGAAACAACCTCGCGAATTCTATCCCCAACCCGTACGATTCTCTGCCCTTTCATAACCTTTAAACCCTTTGCCCCTTCTCTATCACGAACCCGGTTTCAAACTGGGTTACCTGCGCGAGGTGAAGCGATTCCACATACTCTATTACCTGATGAAGAATCCGCTCCACGACCTCCTGGCTACTTCCGACCACACAGTACCCCAACCGCGCGCGCTGCCATAAATCCTGCATATCCACCTCGGACATGGAGATGGGGAACCGATGCCTCGTTC
>JALTEW010000141.1 GCA_027073795.1 bacterium
CACGGGGTATGATGGATGGCCTCAAAGCCGTTTTCAGAAAGAATCCTGGAAGCAGCCAAGGATGAAAGCCGCATGACGGAGGTTTCAAGCTCAGGAACAAGAATCGCATCAACACGGCCACGAATGGCCCCCGCATACCCCAGGAACTTTGTCAGATCCACCCCCTTTGGAGGTTGAATTTCTACAATCTTAATAAATTCCCCCGAAGTTAGGCAATCCGCAAAGTCCATCACGTCTCCCCCCTATTATTTTCAACTCGGTCTTGGGAGCAACCCTGCCCGCTCACAAATTTCCGGAACCCGATGTTCCCACTCGAGGGCCATGATATGCACACCATGAACCCCTTCAATCTCCTTTAATTGCTCAATGGTCTCAATGCAAATCTTGATACCTTCCGCGGCACCCTTTCCCTTCGGGGCAGCCACCATCCGCTTGACAATTTCATCGGGGACAGTGACACCCGCCACGTTCTTTGCCATGTAACGGGTCATACCTCCGGACTTAAGCGGCATCACACCAGCCAGAATGTGGGTCCGCTCATGAAGCCCGCGATCACGGACCATTTTCATCCATTCCCTGAAACGGTCCATGTCATAGATAACCTGTGTCTGTATAAAGTCAGCCCCCGCCTTCACCTTCTTCGCCAACCGTATCACCCGGAACTCAAAGGGATCACCAAAGGGATTAGCCGCCGCTCCCAAAAAGAGCTTCACATCCCCTTCAATTTCATCACCCCCCAAAATCCTACCCTCATCTCTCATATTTTTCAATACACTCAAAAGCTGAATTGAGTCAAGATCATAAACATTCTTGGAATCTATCTCATTTCCAAACGATTGATGGTCTCCAGTAAGACACAGGCAATTCTTTATTCCCAGAGCGGTCGCGCCAAAGATATCGCTTTCCAAACCGATGCGGTTCCTGTCCCGACATGTCATCTGCATAACCGGTTCAAGCCCGAGATCCATAATAATCTTTGATGTTGCAATCGATGACATCCTCACGATGGCTGTCTGGTTATCTGTAACATTCACGGCGTCAACAATACCCTTTAGATACTTCGCCTTCTTAAACACAACATCAACATTATTTCCCTTTGGCGGTCCAAGTTCAGCCGTTACAGCAAATTCACCTTTTTCCAAAACCCTCTCAAGATTCGATCCGCTTTTCATATCCGAAGATCCTCCCTAACGATTTTCCTCGGACCACCATCTCGACTGGTGCTCCATTTCTTGGGTGGAATAATCTTTTCGAGATTTTCCAATTTCCCCAGTGCCTTCAATCTGTCATATATCAACTGCCACGCACAATCCAACTCCGGATTTATCTCGCATTTCCCATTCTGAGAACCTCCGCATGGACCATTCAACAGGCTCTTTGAGCAACGGGCAATAGGGCAAATCCCCCCCGTCAAATGCAAGATACAATTTCCGCAGGCAGCGCATCGCTCAGTAAACACCCCATGCTCCTCAGGCAATCCCATAAAGCTTGTATTTAATCCCGGGTAAGCAGGTTTGTCATAAAATGTCTGCGCCATTAGCTGGACCCCAACCCCACAAGCAATAGAAAGGACGGCTTCTACCTCTTTCATTAAGTCTCTTGCTTCTTCCACAAATTCAGGTTCACATTGCCGGGTTATGGTTGTTTCAATAATCTCGATGGGATTCCCTGCCTCCTTTCTTGCCATGCGAATCTGGGATGCCAAAACCCCCACTTCCTTTTCGCCCCCTGCATGACAAACCGTAACACATGCCCCACACCCTGCAAGGAGAATTTTCTTGTGAGGGGCAAGCATCTCAAGAATCTCTTCAATCGGCTTTTGCTCTGCAATAATCATTCTTTTACCCTTCCCTTTTGAGAATTTTATGCATCTTCCCGAAGCGTTTTCACTTCTTTCTGAACCAACTCCGCAAACCTTGCACCGCTTGCTGGGGCAACCGGGCAGAAAACGATTTTTTCAGGTGACAACCCCATCTTTTCCAGTCTCTCTCTCAGGTAATTAACCCTCTTTTCTGCCCTCAAATTTCCTCTAATATACTTGCAGTTTCCCTCGTAACAAGCGAATATCATTACAGCATCCGCTCCGTTATCCAAGGCTTTTAGAATATACCCCGTTTCTGCCTTGCCACCACACGGCAACGCCACCACCTTCAGACCATCAGGGAGGTCAAGCCCCAACGAAATGGCATGTTCATAGGCTGGCATTCCCGATTCCTCACAACAGAATGCCACAATTCTGGGATTTCCACTTACCATTTGCTGTGCTCCTGTATCACTTTCAATTTCTATAGATTTTTCTCCAAAAATTCCATAACTTCCATGTCTGGGTAGTAAACAAGCTGAATTGCCTTGGCGGGACACTCACTGACACACAACCCGCACCCGTTACACGTCTCGACTTTCACACGCGCCGCTTCCCAAGTTGCGCCTTCCTTTTCACCTTCTGTAATATAGACGTTCCGCTCTCCATACCGCTCGATCCGGATACTGTCATGAGGGCAGATCCGGTAACATGTGAGGCATGTGGCGCACTTACTTGAATCAACTTCTGCCACCCGCTGGACATCAATCTGATACGTCCCCTTCCCTACCCACTTATAGAGTTCCTCCGCCGCTGAAAGCGCCGTTACAACCCCATCCGTTGGGTATTCTGGAAACCAGGTATCTCCCCCCACCACAACACCCTTCTTGGGTGTACGGCCTATAAATTGCGGGTTGTTCGGACCTATAAAACCATTTTCCAGGGAAATTCTCATCTGGTTTAAAAGATGCCTCTGGTCTTGGGAGACATCAAAACACTCCTGAATAACAACTGTGTCCAAGTTATCGAGTGTTATTTTAAGGGGATTTTGGTGAGATACCGCCGAAGTATCTTCAAAAATCATCCTGATGCCATGCTGGGCTCTCTCAATAACAGGGAGGTCATTATACTTGAAAATAATGATGCCCAATTCGCGGGCATGCCGATACTCACGCTCCATTTCATCCACAGAAACCTTGAGATCCCTGCAGAGAATATAGACCTGTGTGCCAAAATTCCTTTTCAGATATAATCCTAATTTAATAGCCGAGACGCTGGCCCACTTCTCATCCCTTTTATCCACATCAAGCAAAAAAGCTATCTTACTGACAGGATCTTTCGCACCGCCCACGGTGCCTTTATGTATATCAAGCTGAGAAAGAAATTCCGAAAAATCAACCACCCCCTCATGCACGGGAGCTTCAGGGGCCACAGGATTTCCCCTGTACGCCATGGCAATACCAGAGGATTTAAGTTCAGATTCCTTATCACCTGTAAGAACTTTGACCGTAAAATCTCCCCACCAGCCCGAAACATCCAAGAGCCGCGAATGCTTCAATATCTTTACTCCCGGATTACCAGATACCCTCTCTATAAGCGAACCATACACTACAGCAACAGATTCATCTACCTCAATCAAGGCCTTGAAAAAGGGAACCATCATCTCACTCAACTCTTCAAAAGGAACAACCAAGGTTACAGATATTCCCATTTTTGCAAGATAATCCGCCATGATCAGGGCGGCAGGATGGTCACCCGCTGCAATGACTTCCGGTTTTACAGAAATTTCTTTTATCTCAGGAGAGACATCCGGAATTCTCAAGACCGCCTGTTGTCCATTCATCGTTTATCCTCCAGATACCTCAAAACCGATAAGGCTGCCTGTTTCGCATCCATAATGGAACGCTCTATGTCCTTGGGGCCGGAGACAGTTCCCGCAAGGAAAATCCCACCCACACATGACTGGGGATCTGTAAAGCCTTCCGGACCTGGCCTCAAACCAATCTTGTCCCACAACCCATCATTTTCTCTGTTTGGTTCCATCCCGATGGAAAGAACAATTAGGTCAAAAAACTCCTCTTCTACCGACCCATCATCCGTATTCAGCGATTTCATCATCAAGCCATTCTTTTGATAGTACTGATAAATCTTGGACGGAATCGCGCGAACAAAATGAAAGTTTGGATCCTCTTCACAGGCCTTCAGTGTTTCATCAAACAGCCGCCCGGCAGGTTGTATATCCATATAGTAGAAAAAAATCTCCGTCTCTGGATTCTGATTTCGAATCACACGCGCCATCCGCAATGCATAAGCGCAACACGCCTTGGAACAGTAGAGATGTCCGATGCTTTCATCCCTTGAACCCACACACTGAATAAAGGCTATCTTCCCAGGAATTTCCCCATCTGAAGGCCTAAAAACATTTCCCCTGTTTCTAAGCATTCGTTCCAAGTCAAGACCTGTCATGACATCGTCATACCGCCCATATCCCAGCTCACCCTTTTTGGTCGCATCAAAAGGCGTAAAACCCGTTGCAAAAACCACTGCATCAGCGTGCATTTCTTCTTCTGACCCACTAAGCCTGTTTCCTACCTTCAAGAGATATCCTGAGTTGTTTTTGTTCACCTCACGAACACGGCGATTTGTCAGTAGGGTAACCCGTCCAGAGGAACGCAGGTTTTCCCTTTCCTTGTCCGCAACACACACAAAGCAACGGTTACAACGATCGGTCGCCTTACAACAATACTCGGCCGCCCATCCACCAATAGCAGGTTCTTTTTCAATCAGGGTAACATTCAACCCTTCTTGCACCAAGTCATCGGCACAGGCTATCCCTGCAACACCTCCACCCACTACGACAACATGAGAATCACTCACCGCTGACTCCATAATAGGCTAAAATAATTAATAAAGTCTTATCTTAAATACACAATAAAGGGGGATGGGCAACCATCCCCCTCCCCTCAAACATCCAACCATGAGTCAGTATAGAGGATATCGCCACGGAGAACCTTGACCGTCTTGTAATATTTCAACTCCTCGGGCGAAAGGTCATCCGGGTTAACGTCTTCACCATCCAGCATCTTATATATCAGTTTAACGATATCCTGCCTGCCCCCTCGCGCGAACTCCATCATGCCTTTATCCAAAGGATCCATGATACATGAATACATCCCCTGTTTCTGAAGCATAATCATATAGGTCTGGTTCAGGATGGGACGCAAGTGACTCGGTGACCCATTGGATACATTGGAAACACCACAGGTTGATTTTCCGTTCGGCGCCATATAAGGAATCTGTTCTGTAAATTCAAAACAGGCCTGAACCTGCTGTAACTGAACGTTGATGGGAAGGACGATCGGATCAAACCAGATGTCTTCTTCGGCAATGCCGTACTCCGCTGTCGCCTTGTGGAAGATCTCCGCCGCCAAAACGCCCCGCTCACTGGCATCCCTCGGGATTCCATCCACACCAAGAAGCAATGCCACGATTCCTGCGTCATATTTTTTTGCCAGTGGAAGCAAGGCATCCATTCTCTCTGGCCTGCAAGACACAGAGTTGATCACAGGCTTTCCGTGGTCATGACTTGCCACCTGGAGCCCCGCTTCAATGGCCTCCACGTTGGTAGTATCCAGATATAGCGGTAAATCCGAAACCTCTTCAACTGTCTCAATCACCCACTTAATCAACTCCGGGCCACCTCTACGTGCCGGCCCGAGATTAAGGTCCAGATACTCCGCACCTGCCTCGGTTTCTTTGATTGCCATGTCCTGAATCGGCTTTTTATCTCGGGTCTTCATGGCATTCCCCAGAACCTTGGTCATTACATTGATCCGTTCACCTATCACTAACATAGTATCGTATCCTCCTTCGATATCCTCCGTTTACATCAATCTGCCTTGAACATCTTCAAATAGGCTGGTAAATGCGCTGCTTCCCGCGGTCCAATCATCACTTCCCACTCTTCACCAAGCTCTTCTTCCAAATCCCCACTCACAACAGCAACATAACCGGGGATAATAACCTTTCGATGTTTTACCTTGTCCGCAATTCCCGATTTCTTTATAAAAATCCCCATGGCATCGCCGACGAACTTACCGGCTGCCCATGCCGTCAAGACAGACAAGCCTTCTGTATCCATGATCAGGAGCCAGCTCGGGACCTTGCTGGCTTCGACCTCACCCCCCGCCACAAAGTAGGTCAGGGAGAAATTCGTGGTAACCAAAACAGGGGAATTCTCATCCGGGTCGTTGATCTCGTAAATCCCTTCCTCCACCATCATCGGACGCTGAGGGTCTGTATAGATATTCAGCCGCGAGACGAGAAGTGGAAAGAGGTTGTGAGGCTCAGCTTCCGAAATGACAATAACCCCAGCATATTTAGCCACAAACATAGAGGCAATCACTGCTTCCTTGATAGGATCGTCCGTCATTTCATTTGGAAAGGCAATGGTAGAAAATCCCAGGGGTCGAAACTTTTTCTGCAGGGCAAGGCGCCGGATAAAAATCTGGTCTTCAAAGGCCCTTCGAAGGGTTCTGGAACTCGTATCTAACACCATATCCTTGACACCCACCTTCTGGATTTCCTGCGTCAGTTCCGCAGCCTCATCCAGAGATTCCGCCTTGACTGTTAAGGGGCATCCTGTCTCCTTGGCCAATTCAGCCATCTCCGACCAATTGTCCTTGGTAGCTGTATACAAGAGAGGCTTGTTGTCACCTAAGACCTCAATCCCAGCAGCGAGGACATCTTTACTATCACTCATCAGTGTAAACGTCGCATCTGTCTTTTCGTTAATCTTACCTACTAGCGCCTTGAACTTATCTGCATCCCCACTCTCACTCTTTACGGCAAACATATCCGCCTTAAGAAGGACCCCAACGCGCTCGTAGCGATACTTCATAAAGTTCTCTATTTTCTGGTCGATCTCCGCATCCGGCATCGTATCCGACACGTAAATGGCAAACCCCGGTTTGTTCACGAAGGTCTTTTCGTGCCGGAACAGGCAGGTTTCACCCCCAATGGTAAACCCTCGCTCTCCATCACCGATCTTCACCGGTCGGATGGGAGGCGCCGAGGCCTCTGCTAAGACAGCCTTTGCCTCCTCCGAGACATAAGGGCATTTAGACAGTTCCGCCTTTCCAGCCGCCAGTGCCATCGCGAAGGCAAGACAGGTCGGTTGTCCGCACTCCTTGCAGTTCGTCTTCGGTAGCATTTTGAAAATCTGTATCCCTGTTAAACCCATAACCTTTCTCCTTTCACTTCACTGCGCGCCACACCGGATGCTATTCACCAAGGATTGGCGGCATCTCGAGCGCAGGATGTTTTTTCTCCTGGAGGAAGGGAAGAATCTCTTCCTCCGTCTCACCAATGGTTTCATCGGCAATTCTCTCATAGAGATCGGGAATTCCAATCTCTTCACAACGCATCTTCAAGCGATCCATAACCTCTTCCTTCAGATGGCTCGGCATCCAGACCAACCGTTTGATGCCACCTTCGGCAGCCAGCCACTTACGCTGCGTAAGATTATATTTACCATGGCCCACAAATCCTGGCGTAATCACACCCCCGCCAACGGTTCCCGCCAAGGTAGAAAACTTCATCCCACAGGGGGTCATCCCCATAAAATCACGATCCACCGTCATCACCCCGTTACAGATGGGCAGGACGGCAGCGATACATTCACAGCATCCGCATGTCGTCATGGGATCGTCCACAATGCTGTAGAAGTTATAGTGATCATAGACCTGGCGAGAGGCCTTATAGAGAAATTCATTGCACCCCTTCCACTGGCCCTTGACCGGGTCGATCACCTCTCCCTTTTCAACGGGCTGATTCGGACCGGTTGGATTGATTTCATAGGAGGCCTTGCAGTCCATCCAGTTGTAGGCCCCGCACAGACCAGTTCTCTCAGGACTGATGATACAGACGTGGTTTGGCGCAAAGGACTGGCAGAGCGTGCAGGAATAGAAGATATCCGTTGTCTCATCCGTCATTCCCTCGATACGGGCATCCCGCTTGTGGTAGGCTTCGCGTGCCAATTCAAGGATCTTGTCCACTTCCTCTTCAACGGTGTAAATCGTGACCTGGCATTTGTCAAAAATGGCACCAAAATCCTGATGCAACTTAGCATAGAGGATTTTCCCGATATCCTTCATAGAGAACCCCTTCTCCACGGCCTGGTTACTGACACGCAGCCACGCGATATCCCGCTGTCCAATATGCATAATCCCCTGGGCATAGTTGATCAAATGGTGAATCTGGCGTTCCAGGATCGGCTCATAGTCTTCCTCCATCTTCCGCCCCGCTATCTGGACCTTAACCGCCATGGGAAGTCTTGAACCAGGTCCCGCATCTTTAACATCCGGGCCGACAAGCTCGATCTTACCATCCTCAATCTCATCCATCTCCGCCGAGGTTACCCATTCCACCGCATTGGTTCGTCCACCACCACATTCAAGATAGACATCCCCTTTCCTCACACGCTCGCCCTCAAAGGCAGGCCCATAGGCCAAGGGAATGGGAACTTCGGAAATCGTGACCTTTAGCCCACGAACTTCTACGGCCTTGGCCACAATATCTTCGACGGGGATATTGGAAACCACATGCTCATAGGTACAGATGCCGGTCGGAAGCACCTCGGGAATCGGGGTGTTGGCAATGGTGGGAAAGCCCCAGTTGATGGCCCCTGCCGCGTTGGCATACCACTCATCCGTTACGGTTCCCAAGGCCAGCACAAAGGAAAAGACACGGTCTTTGTTATAGATTAAGATCTTCCGGAAATCTCCCCCCTTCAGACCACCAAAGGAAAAGGCAACCCTGTTTGCAAACCCGAGGGCAAAGACCGCCACCGAGGCGATATCCGGCCCAAAGGGGATCAGACGGGTTGGCCACCCAATCTGGACATCCGCCTCGACCAACTGTTCGGCCATCCGCTTTCCCTCATAATCGGCGCCCATGAAGACATACAGGTTTTTTTCCTGAAGCTCCTGTGCCAGATTTTTGGCCTGCTCCTTGGTATCCGGCGCACCGGCAATTGCGGCAAACCCTGGGGCCGTTCCATCCACGAACTCGACCCCGCGCTTTCTCAAGATAATGTCATTGGCCGCCCCGAGCCAGATCTTTCCATTGTCCGGGTCACATTCCTCACCTGTCAGATAAAAATCGGGTTCCTCAACATACTTAATGGCCTGTTCCATCTCCTCCACAAAGAGGGTGGCCATTCCGGCGTCCAATGCCGGCGCAAGATAGGGAAGGGGCACCTTCTCCCTGACCGGTGGGGGGAGAAGGCTCTTCGCAATCTTGAAAACCTCTTCCATATCCTCCAAATTCTTTACCTCAATCCCCGTAATCCCATAGATGATGGGAAGAAAGTAAGCGGTTTCAGGAAACGCCACTTCCTGTTTCGGACCATATTTCTCCAATGCCTCCTTGTACTTTGCCTCCGCCCTGGCGTAGATCTTATGCGCCCCTCGGATAGCCGCTGATGCAATTATTTTTGACACGGTTTCTACCTCCTTTTCAGATTCTTTCTGATTTTTTTATGCGGCGTCTAATTCTCTACGTTTTTCCATATCGTAGAGGATACGTTCCCTGGCCTTGTCAATGCCAAGTTCCTTCCGTTTCTTGTCTATGTGCGCAATCATCAACTGCGCCGCCTTGA
>JALTEW010000142.1:0-2419 GCA_027073795.1 bacterium
CTTTTTGGCCATGTTGATATTTTTCGGGGTGGTAAAGGCCACACGCGCGGCAAAGGCGGTTCCCTCGAGGGTAGCAAGAATCTCTGTCATCCGGATGGGGTATCCATCCTGCATGAAGTCCCTGCCGTAGGGGGTTGTGCTGGTTTTCTGGCCCAAAAGGGTGGTAGGTGCCAGTTGTCCCCCTGTCATGCCGTAGACCGTATTGTTGATGAAGATGATGGTGATGTTTTCTCCCCGGTTTGCGGTATGAATCGTTTCTGCAATACCGATAGAAGCCAGGTCGCCGTCGCCCTGGTAACTGAACACGATGTTATCTTTTTTTGCGCGCTTTACTCCCGTTGCCACAGCAGCCGCCCGACCATGGGGAGCCTCGATAACATCCACATCGAAATAGTCATATAGAAAGACAGAACAACCGACAGATGCAACCCCAATCGTTTTTTCTTTTAAATGGAATTTGTCGATAGCCTCAGCCACCATCCGGTGAGCGATGCCGTGGTGGCACCCGGGGCAGAAGTGGAAGGGGACATCCTTGAGGGTCTTAGGCCTTTCAAAAATCTTTTTTTGTGCGGCTGGCATATCAGTTTCCCTGTGATGAATGGTAAGATTTTTTTATTTCCTCGAAAATTTCCTCCGGTGTTGGAAGAGCCCCAGGGGGTTTACCGAAAAAGGCCACCGGTTTCCCCTGAGCGGCGATCTTTACGTCTTCCAACATTTGTCCAGTATTCAGCTCAGTGACGAAAAATTTCAAGCCCCTCTCTGCGAGGGATGCAAGCTGGGGTTCCGGGAACGGGAAAAGGGTAATGGGGCGGAAAAAGCCCACTTTCATCCCGTCTTCCCGGGCCATCATGACGGATGTCAGGCTGATTCTCGCGGCACTTCCAAAGGCCACGACAACAAGTTCAGCATCTTCTGTTAGAACCTGTTCATACCGGATTTCATCCCGTTTCATCGCCTCGTATTTCTTGTGGAGTTTCCAGTTATGTGCCGTCAACTCGCCATCTTTTAGATAGAGAGATTTCAAAACCCTCTGGGGCCGCCCCCTGGCGCCTGTCAATGCCCAGTCTTTGGGATATTCTCGGATTTTTTCGGGGGGTTGCCGTAGGAGAGGCTCCTTCATCTGGCCGATCATGGCATCCCCCAGAATCATGACCGGGTTTCGATATTTATCCGCCAGTTCAAAGGATAGAATCGTCAGGTTGTACAATTCCTGAACGGAGTTAGGTGCTAGGACGAGGAGATGGTAATCCCCATGTCCGCCGCCCTTGACGGCCTGAAAGTAGTCACCCTGTGAGGGGGCAATCCCGCCCAGCCCCGGTCCACTTCTTGACATATTGACAACCACCGTGGGGATTTCGCTTCCTGCGATATAGGAAAGCCCTTCCTGCATCAGGGAGATGCCGGGGCTGGAAGAAGAGGTCATCGCGCGTACCCCTGTCGCGGCGGCACCTAAAAGCATATTGATGGCTGCAACTTCGCTCTCTGCCTGGACGAACTCCCCCCCTACCTTGGGCAGGTGATATGAGAGGTATTCGGGGATATCGCTTTGTGGGGTGATGGGATATCCAAAATAGTAGCGGCATCCCGCGTCAAGTGCCCCCATGGCAACGGCCTCGTTCCCTTTTACCAGATCATGCTTGTCAGTCATTTCCACACCTCTATGGCGATGTCGGGGCATATCTTCGCGCACAGGGCGCATCCCTTGCATGAGCCGTCTTCCCTGAAGATGGCAAAGAAATAGCCACTCTCGTTTATTTGTTTACCAATCTCGATGAGCCCTTCTGGGCACAGGGTTGTGCAAAGGGCGCACCCTTTACATAAGGCTGGGTTGATTTCTATTCTTGCCAAGGCTTCAAAACTCCTTCAAGTGGTTCAACCTATCTACGGAAAAAAGGGGGGATTGTCAAGACACATCCATTTTTGGAGTTCCCCCATTTTTTAGAGGTTCCAGAAGGAGGGTTGGGCATCAGGTTTGGGTTTATGTTTTTCAGGAAGTAAGGGGCCTTTCCCGATTCGTTTAAAGCTTTTATGGATCTTTGGCAAAGGAATCTTGAAATACTGCTGGGGGGGTGGATAAGTTTATTGTCAACGCGGGTCTAGCGGGTCTAGGGTCAGATCTTTCCTCTTGACAGATAGCCCTGTTATTGACAACATTCAAGCATGTCAAGACCCTGAAGAATCCAATACCCAGGTGCCTGTTACCACATCACCTGCCGGGGAAACGAACGGAAAAGCATCTTTTTGGACATACAGGATTACAATGCTGATGGAATGGCTGTACCGATTCAGTCAGATAACCCAACCTGAGATTGGACGGCTGGCAGGTGGGATAGATTACAGGTAAGGATGGAGAGAGAGCCGAAACTGAGGAAGAGATTTAACGCATTAAGCAATCAAGTGCTTCTTTTGTCAAGAGGAA
>JALTEW010000142.1:2429-2890 GCA_027073795.1 bacterium
GTCTTGACACGCTTGAATATTGTCAAAAACAGGGCTATCTGTCAAGGGGAAAGATTTGAACATCCCTCTTAAAAAATCAAGTCATTTCTCTCACCTCCCTAAGTTTGTAGTCACGATTGTTTTTAAGCATCGACCAGATAACCCGAACCAAATGTCTCCCTAAGGATCGAATCGCCTGGTTGTGGGCTTTCCCTTCAACACGTTTCTTGTCGTAATACGCCCTCGATTCAGGAACACATCTTATGTGCCTCGCGATTGCCGTCATCATTGCCGCCTTGGCACGCCGGTTTACTTGGCGAGGTGTTCTTGTCCGGTGCATCTGTCCCGATTGGTAAGTCAACGGACTCATCCCAAGATATAATGCCAATCCTGATTCTCTTGGGAAACGCTCTAAGGTTCCAATCTCCCCGGCCAACTCAGCCACTGAGGTAGCTCCAAATCCAGGGATACTGGATAAGCGG
>JALTEW010000143.1 GCA_027073795.1 bacterium
GGGTATCATTGACAACGAGAAGGTCTCCTTTTTTCAACAGGACAGGAAGTTCATAGAAGTGGTGATGCGAGATTTTTCCCGAGGCCCGCTCCAGCACCATTAACCTGTCGCTATCTCTTTCATGAGAGGGATGCTGGGCAATCAATACCTCCGGAAGATTATAATCATATGCCTGAATCGTATCTTCCACGGGGAGACTAAACTGGTGAAGGGGCAGAGGAAGGGAAAGGAACCCCCCTCTTGGCAACCATCATTAATATGGAAATAGCGGCAGGGGTCACGCCGGATATCCGGGAGGCTTGTCCCAGTGAGGTGGGCGCAACCTTCGTCAGTTTTTCCTGAATCTCCTTCGAAAGACCGGGGATAGATGTGTAATCGATACCCCTTGGAATAGCGATGGATTCCAGCCTTTCAAAACCAGCTATTTCCTCTTTCTGGCGTTTTAGATATCCCTCATATTTAACCTGGATTTGAACCTGTTCAAGAACGTCCTCATCAAATTCTCTTAGGGAAGGGCAAATTTTGATAAGCTCCACCATCTGAATCTCTGGCCGCCGCAACAACTCGTAAAGATGCGAGGGGCGTGAAAGGGGCGCGGTGCCCAATTCGCGAAGCCAATCCTGCGTTCCCTTTGACGGGGTGACTTTTTCGGAATGAATCAGCTCTTGAAGCTGGGCAATCCCTCTCTTCTTCTTCAGAAACCGTTCATAGGCATCATCCGTAACCAGGCCAAGCTCTCTCCCCTTTTCCGTAAGCCTCAAATCCGCATTGTCCTCCCGCAAAAACAATCTGAACTCGGCCCGTGAGGTAAACATCCGGTAGGGTTCGTTTGTCCCCTTGGTTACAAGATCATCAATCAAAACCCCGATATAGGCCTCCGATCTGTTCAGAATAACGGGTTCTCTTCCCTCAATGGCGCAGACGGCGTTGATCCCCGCCATCAGCCCCTGGGCGGCCGCTTCCTCATAGCCTGAGGTCCCGTTAATCTGCCCTGCGAGATAGAGCCCCTTGACCTTCTTCACCTCGAGGGTCGGCAGCAGTTCCGTGGGATCGACAAAATCATACTCGATGGCGTAACCGGGCCGTATCATCTCCACATGTTCCAGCCCCGGAACGCTATGAAGCATGGCAATCTGGACATCGATGGGCAGAGAAGTGGGAAGCCCGTTTGGATAGACCTCCATGGAAGATAGCCCCTCGGGCTCCAGAAAAACCTGGTGCCGGTCTTTGTCTGGAAACCGAACGATTTTATCCTCGATCGAAGGACAATAGCGGGGCCCAACACCCACTATCACGCCCTGATATAACGGGGAACGGTCTAAACCGCCCCTGATAATTTCATGGGTTTTCTCGTTCGTATGGGTAATATGGCAGGGGACCTGGGGAAGGCCGATACCGGGACTGTTGAACGAGAAGGGTTTGGGTGGGTTATCCCCCGGCTGAACTGTCAACCCGGCATAATCAATGGTTCGTTTGTCCAGGCGGGGCGTGGTTCCCGTCTTCAGACGCCCCAGACGCAGGCCTAACTCCCTCAAAGAATCCGAAAGGCCTATCGCGGGGAAATCCCCCAGGCGCCCTGCTCCGTAATGAGTCAAACCGATATGGACAAGACCGTTTAAAAACGTTCCTGTGGTAACGATCACACAGGTGCCGTAAAAACGTTCCCCAATCTGTGTTTCAATTCCTTGAACTGTCCTGCCCTTCACCAGGAGGCGGGTGACCATGGCCTCCTTAACCCAGAGGTTCTCCTGGTTCATAATAACCCCACGCATCAAATCCCGGTAGATTTGCCGGTCAATCTGGGCACGGGAGGAACGAACGGCCGGCCCTTTGCGGGTGTTTAGGGTGCGGAACTGGATGCCGGCCTGGTCGGTCACGCGGGCAATTTCTCCCCCCAGGGCATCAATCTCTTTAATGAGCTGTCCCTTGGCCAACCCCCCCATGGCGGGGTTACAGGACGTATGACCGATACGGTCCACGTTGCTTGTCAGGAGAAGGGTACGTTTTCCCATGCGAGCCGCACACAGAGCTGCCTCGCATCCGGCATGGCCAGCCCCAATAACCAGCACATCAAATTTATCTAAAATAGAAGATATCTCTGAACCCATAGTTACCTAACCCTAACAAAATTACACAAAATTGTAAAAGGAAAACCTAAGAAACCTGCTTGGACGCGCCTTCTTTAAAAGAGAAGAGGCCTTTAAATGCTAAGACTTGGAAGTTCGCGGATCAACCCTTTTTGACCATCCTACTTCAATTTATATTACCCTTTTATGGCCCTCATTTACTCTGTTGATAAGGTTTCACCAGAATGACCGGACAACTGCAGCGGTATAGGACATAGTTGGTCACGCTTCCCATAAACCAGTCCTGGAATTCACTGAAGCCACTGGCCGCGATGACAATCATGTCAGATCCCTTTTCTTTGGCATACCGACAAATTATCTGCCCCGGGTCTCCGGAAAGAATGGCCTTTTCCACCGGCACATTTGCTTTCTTGAATTTTTCCTCTACCTCACTTAGAATCTTTTCAATAAACTCTTTATGAGATTCCCTGATCGATTCCTGCAAAGAAGCGTTCAGTCCATGATCCTTGATGCTTTTATCCTTGAAGACATTTAGCAGGGTGACCTCAAGAGGCATCTTCTGGCTCAATTCCAGGGTATAATCTTCAGCCGATACTGAGTTTCTTAATCCATCAACAGGCAAAAGTATTTTCGTGGCCATAAAAACCCTCCTCAAGATTTTTTATTTTCAAAGGCTCCCCTTTTTATCCCAGATACCCGAAGACCCTCGGAAGATAGAGAACCAGCGCCGGGATATAGGTAAGAATCCCAAGAATAACCAACTGTATCAGAATAAAGGGAATGACGGATTTGCTCACATAAATTAGGTCCCTGTTTGCCATGGCCCCGGTAATATAGAGGCTGACGCCGAGGGGCGGCGTGATATACCCGATTCCCAGGTTCAGGGTCATCAGTAGGCCAAAATGCATCAGATCGATATTAAAGGCGTAAAGCAGGGGGATAAAAACGGGCGTCAGCAACAGGGTGGCAGAGATGATGTCCATAAACATTCCCACGACCAGGAGCATGATATTTACGGCCAGCAGAAAAACCCATGGAGAATGGATTTGTGAGGTTACGGCGTCCGCGATCTGTCCCGGGATATTCTGCAGGGTCAGATAGCGTCCGAAGGTCGTTGCCCCGGCTACAATAATTAAAAGGGTGGCGGAAGTCACGGCTGAAGAGACCACCACCGTTTTTACATCACTGAACTTCATATCTTTATGGATAAATATTTCAACGATAAAAGCATAAACGCTGGCCACCACGGCCGCCTCGTTGGCCGTGAAGGCGCCGGAGTAAATCCCACCGAAGATAATGGCTGGCAACATCAAGGACCAGAATCCCTCTTTGAATACCGCTACCACCTCCTTAAAGCTGGGCACAGGCTGTGTCACATAATGCTTGTTTCTCGCATGGAAATAGGAATAGATAGAAAAACCGACGATAATCATGATACCAGGCACAAACCCCGTTAAAAATAATCCCTCAAGGGAAACATTGGTTACCATGGAATACAAAATCATCGAGATACTGGGGGGGATAATAATTCCCAGGACCGGGGCGCTGGTCATAATCCCCAGGGTGAATTCTTCCTCGTAACCGTTTTCCATTAGGGCGGGAATCATGAACCCCCCAATCGCTACCACGGTTGCCACCGTTGAACCGGAAATGGCGCCGAACAGGCCGCAGGCAATGGTTCCCGCCATGGCGAGCCCCCCGGGAAGGAAGCCGACCACTACATTTGCCACCTTGATAAGCTTGTCAACGATGGATCCCTTGGTCATGATGTTCCCACACAGGATGAAGAACAGAACAACTACCAGGGCAAACTTGTCCATGCTTCGGAAAAAGGACTGAACTACCAGCATGATGGGGTAATGGCTGAAAATGAAGATTCCCAACACTCCACTGAAAAAAAGACTCATGAAAACAGGGACTGTCGCGGCCATCATCCCCAGGAGGAGCAAAACGATAATTAAATAACCATGTTCCATTTATCTTAACCTTCCGTGTTCTGAATCATCGGTTTAATCTTTCGATTCTTCTTCAAGCTTCGGATGCAGGTCTTCCCAGATGACTTGAAGGGTCCTGAAAAACATTCCCACTCCCATCATGGGAAGGAAGGAAAATATTATCCACAGGGGAATTTCCAGGATGATTGTCTTCTGATGCGTCCGTATCTGCAGGGCAGCGTTTCTCACGCCATAATAAAAAATAAAAACGGAAAAAAAGAGGGTGAAGGCATGGCTCACAAAAAGAAGGGAACGCTTTAACCTTGGAACCACCTGAGGCAGCGCGTCGATGACAATCATGGAGCGGTTTTTCACGGCAGCACCGCACCCGATGAAGGTTGTATACATAATCACCTCCCGCACGAGCTCCTCGGGCCAGCCAAGGGATTTGTTGAAACCATATCGAAGCACAACCTCCACAAACAAAGTCACCAAGGCAACCATGGTCGTCGTAAACAGGGTCCAATCTTCGAAGAAGGTGAGAACTTTGTCAACCGCTTTCAAGGATTTCTCTACCATATGTACCCCACCCTTGAGAAGAGAGGGGGATACTCATTCCCCCTCCCTTCTTTACGTTAATGAGTTAATATTTTCTAATGCTTAAACCCTAAGTAATCTTGAACTGCCTTGAGATAGTCGGGACCAATCTCTTTGGCATATTTTTGATGGACCAGAATGGCCTTTTTCTTAAGCCACGCAATGTCCTTGGGGGGGAGTCTCCAGAATTTGACACCCGCCTTGGACTTGGCAGCGGCAATCGAATCCGCCTGTTGTTTTTTTACAGCTTCCCGGCCTTTGGCGCACTCCTCGTGAATGGTATCCACGATGATCTTCTGTAAATCCTTGGGCAGGGAATCCAGCCATTTTTTGTTAATCAGGTAAATGAAGAGACCCTGTGCATAATCGAGCTCAGTAAAATTCTTGCATATCTCAAACTTTTTGGTAATGTAGCACACGGTCGCCGTGTGATCCAGACCTGTGATAACATGCTGCTTCAGGGCGACCGGGACATCCGGCCACGGCATGACAACGGCGTTCAGGCCCCATACCTTGTAGGAAAGCCGGTTAACCGCGGCTTCAGCCACCCGAAATTTTACCTTCCTGGCATCCGCCAAAGTCCTGACCGGGTTAATCGTCGCCCAGCCATAAGTTCCGTACCCAACGGCATCAATGCCATACACGCCCTGATGAAGCATCCCATCGAGAAAGTGCTGCCACAATTTCTTGTTGGCAATGAACTTATCAAGTTTATCAAAGGTATCTACAAGGAAAGGAAGGTTCACGATTCCCATCCTCGGGGCTAGATTGGTCACCGCAACCGAGGAACAGGCCATGCCCTGGACCGCGCCCGTGGCGAGCTGATTCAGAACCTCCACCTCTCCTCCCAGCAGGCAGAGGGGATAGTAGTCAAAATAGACCTGTCCGTGGGTCTTTTTCCACAAGGCATCCCGGATCTTGTATCCAACAGCCACGCCCGCGAGAACCGGATGGGATACATTGGAAACCTTCATTACATATTTCGCCCCGGAAGGGTCAAATTTAGGTTTCCACGCAGCCAGGGGATTCTTCTTTCTCTTCGCAAAGGCTGCCGGCGCGATTGCCAGGGTAAATATAATCATAAAAATCGCCAAAAAAACCAGACATCTTTTAAATCGCATTGATGCTCCCTCCTTCATTTTGGGATGATATCTCTTATCGAGACACAAACCTGTTGAAACTCTCCGTTAGCCTCGGCCCGCACTTTTAACTTCTATCACCTCCCTTCCCTTAACCTTTCCGGGCCAAATGAAACACAGTTTTGATATTACGATTTCTCTTTTAGCAGAAGACGGCATGATTGTCAATAATTTATTTCAGGGACCTGTAATTGATAGAAAAACGATTGCATATGCCCTCAAAACCCTATTGATTACGACCTTCCTGCAAGCCCCTGAGAATAGACAAAAACGCTTTGACACCCCGGGCAGTTTGTTGTAAAACCCTCACGGCAAAAAACCTAAAGCGGGAGATGGATAGATGATTGGAGCCATATCCAAACAAATCAGCGATCACGTCTGGCAAATTGGGACATACGAATTCACACAGTATGTGGTGGGAACCGAACCGTTTATCGTTGTGGAGGGGGGAATAAGTCCTCAAAGTTACTTAATTTTCCAACAGCTACGGGAACTTGGAAAGCCTCTGGACGCCCTTCAATACCTCTGCATCCTCCATGGTCATTTCGATCACCTTGGGACCTTCCCTCTCATTAGGGGAAGCGCTCCGGAAGTTAGGATTGTTTCCGGTGAAAAAAACCAGAGAATTCTATCCAATCCACGGGTCTTGAAGCGGATGCTTTCCTCTTCCTGGGCAGTCACGGATTACGCGAAAGAGGTATCCTTTTTGCCGGACATTTACGAAATCGACTCCCTTGACCCCATCTCCGTAGATGTTCCTTTGAAAGATGGGGATAGCCTGCAAATTGGCTCGTTATCTCTTGTCTTTACCAATCTTCCGGGTCATTCCCCCGATGCCATGGGCGCCTATCTGTCGGAAGATGGCGTTTTCTTTGTCTCGGATATGGCTGGCCTCTATTTCCCGGACGGAACGTTGCGCCCCAATTATTACTTCAACCTTCACGATTATGAAACCTCTTTAGCAAAGCTCCTCTCCACCGATATTGGAACCTTATGTTTCGGACACAACGGGAGCCTAACCGGTTTTAAAAACGTCAAATCCTTTTTGGAACGTTCTATCGATTTTACCAACAAGCTCAAAAAGCAGATCAGGGAGTGGTTCGAGGCCGGAAAGGACCTGGATAAGCTGGCCCATCAATTCGCCAACGGGGCAAAAAAGGGATTCCTTGCCTTTTTCCCCTATGAACACAACCTGATGCTGAGCCGTCTCATCATTCGCCGCACACTGGAATATTACGGGTTGCCCACCGATAAAATCTTACCCCCTAAGGCGTAAAGCGTAAGGCGAGACTCCCAGCGTGACAAGAAAGTTGTTAAGTGGCTAAGTTTTACGTGAGGTAGAAGACTGAAGGTAGAGGGAAAAGGCTAATGGCAAGGGGTGAAAGTGCTGAAAGAAAAAGAACCCAAAACCAATGATTTTTTGACGGGACAGACAGGATTTCCCCAGGCTGGAAACTTATAATCTTATGTACGTTATATATTTATTGGTCCCGCATTTCCGCCCGCATTTCCGTTGACGCCAGCGACGTGGCCCCGGAAATGGGAAGCCCTTTCTGACTGACCAACAGGGTCATGGTAGACGCAATGATTGGAACGGGAGTCCTGCCCTTGACGGTCAATGATTTCATGGATATATTTAAAAAACGTAAGAATGGGAAAAATTACGAGGCCGATGTACTGGTTTCCCAAAGGGGGGTAGAAGTAATAAAACAAGTTACACGATGACCGCATCTGACGATTACTATAAAATTCTGGGCGTTTCAGAAGAAGCGGGCGAAGAATCTATTAAACGTGCCTACCGAAGGCTGGCGCTCAAGTATCATCCGGACCGCAACCCCGGCGATCCCCTGGCAGAGGAGCGCTTCAAGGAAATCAGCGAGGCTTATGGGGTTCTCATTGACCCCATCAAACGCGCGCAATACAACCAGCTTCGGGACGCCCATCGGTTCCATGGTTACCACGCCTCGAATAACGCCCATGGCTTCGGATACAAGACAGAAGACATTTATCGGGACATCTTTAACAATCCGAGATTCAATGATGTCTTTTCGGAACTGGCCAGGGAATTCAGGGCAAGGGGATTTCGGTTTGACGAAAGATTTGTCCAGCAGGTCTTTTTCGGGGGTAAGGGTTTTATTTTGGGAAGTATCTTTTTCGGGACACCTTTTGGCCAAACCCTCCGAAGGGGAAGGGCTTGGCCTTCTTCCGATCAATTCAAGCCCTCCCGCGGGACCGTTTCAAAAACCCGCCACCCCCCCCTCTCTCTCAGGAAAATTGTGCAGAAGGCACTCGATTTTGTGAATCAAAAAGTATCTCTTAAGCTGCCCCTTTACCATAAAGACTCATCTGATATTCACCTAATCCTGCCCCTTTCCTCCGAAGCGGCGAGATACGGGAAAAAGGTGGATATCAAATTCAAACGGGACAGCAAGATGGAGCACCTCAGGGTGACCATCCCACAGGGTATCACATCCGGGAAAAAGCTCAGGTTGGTCGGAAAAGGAAATACAGGTTCCAACGGTAAGGGGGATCTTTACCTGACTGTTCAAATCAACTCTTAACCGTTCAAAAGGAGACCTGCTATGGAACTGAGCAAAACGCTGCAAATACCCGTTAAAAACAGGGAAAATATCATCCGGTTTATCATTGGGGGAATCCTGGATATTATTCCTGTCCTTAACCTTTTGTCTTCGGGATACGCCTTTCTCTTGATGCGAGACCGTATTTTAAAAAACACCTCAGAAGATATGCCCGAATGGGAAAACTGGGGAACCCTTTTCAAGTATGGAATCCTTACCTTTCTCATCAGCCTTGGCTATGCCATTATTCCCATTGCCATCATGGGTCTCGGAGCAGCTGCGATATATCCACACATCGCTATCCTTGAGTATATTGGCACCACCCTTTTCATCATCGGGGGAATTTGTTTCCTCGCTGCTATATTTCTCCTTCCCATGGGAGTTGTCTTGTTTGCCATTGATGATGAGTTCAGCTCTGCCTTTTCATTTTTCCACGTCATTGACATGGCCATAAAGCACATTGGCCTGTATTTTAAGGCCTTTATTATCATATTTATTATGTGGATTGTCCTGGGGTTCCTGTCCCTTATCCCGGTTGTCGGATGGATCATCGGTGTTTTTGTCGGGTTTTACCTGCTTCTTGAGTCTGCCCTCCTTCTGGGAGACGTGGGTCAGGCCATTGCGGGGCGAGGAGAGGAGACTCCTCCTAAAGCCGAAAGTACAGAGGGCGTCGCAATTGAAACGCCTGCCGAATCAGGACCAGTAAAAAGTGAGACAACCCAAAAACCATCTACGGCTGGGGAAGAAATCGGAAAAGGTGAAAAGGATTCATAAAAACATCCTTTCGTGCCTGTTTCGGGAGAAGTGGGAATACATTCGATTTGAGACGGATGGTTCAATCTTCTTATTTCCCTGAGAAAGTGAATGCCTCGCAGTATAAGTGAAAATGTGGTTTTCCCGGCGCGCGCCGCGCGGCGGGAACGGAAAGCTCAGCCGCCGAGGTTACGAGGTCGGCTGAAGCGACATGTTCGCCGGAGCATCTTGACGTAACTCCATCCAATCCGGCAATGGAGAACTCGTTGCTTCAGCATAAAGTGTTTCTGGTGCAATATCGACTTCATCCCCCCATGTGAGTACGCCAAGTTCTCTATTTATTC
>JALTEW010000144.1 GCA_027073795.1 bacterium
ATGGATTCTGCGAAAGGTACTTCAACCCATGGGTACGGTAGATGCCATGGAATTTCTGCTGGATAAAATAAAGGGCACCAAAAACAACAAGGAATTTCTTGCCTCAATGAACCAGTAGGACAGGGGGTTTTTAGCTGTTCTACAGGATGACCTCTTTATAGAAGATGGCGACTTGAACTCCCGAGTTTGTCTGAAGGTACTGGCGGTCGATGACCTCGATACCAACCTTTTTGAGATGGGTCTTTGCCCACTGGTTATATGAGGTTTCGAGCTCTTCGGGGGTTTTCGCCTGGATAATGTGAATTTTCTCTGTCGTTGCCACCGATCTCCTCCGAACTTTTTTATGTATTATAATTCAGGAAAGCACAAAAACAAAGAGGGGCAACCTTTGGGCTTGAATAACCTCAAGCCCCTGTGTTAATAGTGACCCAAAATTAAAAGGGATTATTTAGTGAAAAAACAGGACGATCTCATACTCATACACGCACCTTCGATTTATGATTTTAGGGAACTTCCCATCATGCATGGTCCTATCAGCGATGTGGTTCCCTCCACGCCCATCTTCGAGATGTATCCCATCGGATTTGCCAGCCTCTCCGAGTACTTGGAAAGGAAGGGATTTCAGGTTCGTATCATCAATGTAGCCATGAAGATGATCAAGGACCCCAAGTTTGACGTGGAGGCCCTGATTCGTCATTTGAATCCCAGGGCCTTCGGGTTTGACCTTCACTGGATGCCTCACGTCCAGGGAAGTCTGGCCCTGGCAGAGATGGCTAAGAAACTCCATCCGGAGACCCCCGTCCTGTTTGGGGGGCTTTCATCAACCTATTATCACGAGGATCTAATCAACAACTATCCTTTTATCGATTACGTAGTCCGGGGCGATTCCACAGAAGAACCGATGGCCCGTTTGCTCGGGGCTATACGGGGAAAATCTTCTCCCGGGGAGATTCCAAATATCACTTGGCGTGAAAACGGAAAGATACACATCAATCCCCTTACCTATGTGCCTGATACCATGAATCATATCGCCATTGACTATGGGCACATCATGAAAAAGGTTGTGAAGTATCACGACATGACAGGGTATGTCCCCTTTACCAACTGGCTGGAGTACCCCGTGACCGCTGTGTTTACCTGCCGGGGGTGTTCCTTTAACTGCCGCACCTGCGGGGGGTCAGCATATGCCTTTTCACACTATGCCAATCGGAAAAGACCTGCGTACCGTGCGCCGGAACTTCTTGCAGAGGATATCTTCAGGGTGTGTGATCACCTCAATGCCCCTGTGATGGTTATCGGGGACATATACCAGGCGGGGGATGAATACGGAGAGCGGCTCCTGAACACGTTGAAGAAGAGGCACCTGAAAAACCATATTGCGTTCGAGTTTTTTACCCCTCCATCGAGGGAGAAGATTACCAAGATTGCGGAGTGTGTGGAAAACTTTAACTTTGAGATATCTCCTGAATCTCACGACGAAAAAGTCAGGTACGCATTCGGGAGATATTACAACAATGATGCCTTGGAACAGATGATCGCCGATGCCCTGGAGCTGGGATGCAAGCGGTTTGACCTCTTTTTTATGACAGGGCTTCCCTATCAGACCTATCAATCGGTGCTGGATACCGTAGAATACAGCCGGTCGCTTCTAACGAGATTCGGTGAAACGAAGCGTCTTTATCCCTTTATTTCGCCACTTGCACCTTTTTTGGACCCTGGCAGCGAGGTGTTCGAAAATCCCGAGAAGTTCGGGTATCATTTTTTTTACCGAACCGTGGAGGAGCATCGGGAGGCAATGCTTTCTCCGAGCTGGCAGTATATTCTGAACTATGAAACCAAGTGGATGACCCGTTCGGAGATTGTTTACAGTACCTATGAGGCCGGGTTGAGGATGAACCGATTGAAGAAGGAGTACGGCCTGATAGACAGGAGGATCGCGGAGGAGACGGAGCAGAGAATTCAGGATGCCGTGGCGATGATGCGAAAAATAGATGAACTTGTGAAGGAAGACAGGGAACAGGAGGGTCAAGGCACCCTTTACGAATTAAAGGACAAAATGGAAAATCTGAACATCTCGACGGTCTGTTTTAAGAAGGAACTGGAATGGCCCACACGGTTTATCCGCATGAATTTTCTGAAGATCCTCAAAACCATTCTTTTGCCTTCCAAACCGAACATCCAGGTGGAGAAATGAAGATGAAGGAAGATTTGAAGGGGGAATTCTTTCGCCGGATCCCTAAGGTGGATGAATTGCTGAGAGAGCCGTCTTACCGGCAACTCCAGGGGCGCTATTCCAGGGTTCACCTCGTCAAGGCGATACGGGAGGTTCTTGCCGCCCTCAGGGAGAAGATAAGCCGTTTGGAGGCCTCGAATGTTCTCACGGAGTGGTTTGCCCCGGAAGCTATATATGCGGAAGTTGAAGCGGCGCTGGAACGGAAGATGGCCTTCCATTTTCGTCGCGTGATCAATGCTACAGGTGTTGTGATACATACCAATCTAGGACGCTCTCTGCTAGCACAGGAAGCTATAGAGCACCTTATCAGGGTGTCCAGAAGCTATAGCAACCTTGAATATGACCTGAATGAAGGACACCGAGGGATTCGCTACAGCCATGTTCAAAATCTTTTGTGTGACATAACAGGGGCGGAGGATGCCCTGGTGGTCAACAATAATGCGGGTGCTGTCCTCATCGCATTGAACAGTTTGGCATCTGGAAGGGAAGTCGTGGTTTCCAGGGGCGAAATGGTGGAAATAGGGGGATCCTTCCGCATCCCCGATGTCATGTCTTGGAGTGGGGCCATCCTGAAGGAAATTGGAACTACCAATAAGACCCATCTCTTTGATTATGAACGGGCGATTAGCGAACGGACAGGGTT
>JALTEW010000145.1 GCA_027073795.1 bacterium
CCATACGGGTGTACTTCGATTTTGTAACCGAGATTCGTTTTCAGGCGTAACTGGTCTTTGAGACCAGCGAGAACATTATCCTTTCTGGTTATAGCCTCCTCCAAGATTTCTATCTTGAGGGTAATCTTATCTACATCCCCCCGCTTTGAAACGATGACTTCATAATCATTGCCAAGCTCCGGAATACCCCTGACAACCTCCTCAATCGCCGTCGGGGCCAGGAGGACTCCCTTTACCTTTGTGATGTCGTCTGCCCTTCCAATGACGCCGCCCTTGATGAGGCGGAAGGTTCTACCGCAGGGGCAGGGGTCTTTGGCCCACTGGATGACGTCCTTGGAGTCGAAACGGATGCAGGGCTGAGCGATACGGTCGAAGGCGGTAATAACCATTTTCCCGGGACGTTCTGGCTCCGTAATAGGCTCTCCCGTTTCGATATCCTCTATTTCCACTAAAAACAGGGCTTCATTGACATGGAGTCCCCCCGGCTGTTCCATGCACTCAAAACTCCATGCTCCAATCTCCGTGGCCCCAATATGATCGTAAACCTTGGCGCCCCATGCCTCTTCCATCCTCTTTTTGGTGGTGGGGATGCTGGCCCCGGGTTCCCCCGCGCAGGTAATTTTCTGAATCTTTAGGTCCTTCGCGGGGTCGATTCCCAGTTTTCGCCTGGCCGTGTCGGCCATGCCCAGCACATAAGTCGGGGTGGCCATAAAGGCTGTGGCCTGAAGTTCCCGCATCTTGAGGACGCGCGTCTCGGTGTTGAGAACACCACCGGGGACCACCTCGCAGCCGATCTTTTCACAGGCGTAATGCCCTGCCCAAAAGGCGACAAAGATGTTGTATCCGAAGGGGATAAAAACCCTGTCTGTGTTTCGATATCCCTGGGCATAAAGGATGTAGGACCACGCTTCCGACCACCACTCCCAGTCCTGCCAGGTGTCCGGTTGATAGACAGGCTGTCCGGTCGTGCCACTTGTCTGCCTGAACTCGGTAACCTCCTCCAGGGGTACGCACAGGGCGTCCCCGTAGGGAAAGGGATCCTTAAGCTGGATGTCTCGCATCATGGATTTCTCAACCTTTGGAACATGCCGGATATCCTCGAAGGTCCGGATGTCGTCGGGTGCTATCCCCGCCGCATCGTAAAGGCGGCGGTGAAATTTTGAGTGGTCATAGGCCCATTTGAAGATTCTCCTGAATTTCTTGAGCTGAAGGGCTCTTAGGCGCTCCCGAGGCAGGGTTTCAAGATATGGGTTCCAGTAGATTTGAGATGTTCCCATCATTACATCCTTTTAAGGAATGTATATTGCCATTTTCTCTACCACAAATCATAAACACTTTTAACGGACAGTTCAAGCCAGTGTTTCTGGCATTGCAATATAAAAAAAATTATACTATAATTAGTTTTGCTTATGACAGGTAAAAGGGTGTTTCGAAGGTATAAAAGGATTTGGCAGGGTTGCCATGATTCGGTTTAATCTCAACCAGTTGAAGGTTTTTTACTTAGCGGCAAAATACCGTAATTTTACAACCGCCGCCCAGTTGCTGAACGTGACACAACCTGCGGTAAGTCTGCAAATAAAGTCGCTTGAGAAGTTTTACGGGATTCATCTCTTTCACAAGGTGGGGAGACAGCTTGTGCTTACCGATGCAGGGGAGATTCTTTACCAGCATGCAGAGAAAATATTTGCTCTGACGACTCAGATGGTTCAAACCTTAAATGATCTAAAACACTTGAGATACGGAACCCTGAGAATCGGTACAACCTCAACCTTCGCTCACTACTTCATGCCTGAAATAATTGCCAGCTATCAGGAGTTTTATCCAGAGGTGCGGATTGTGCTGTTTGAGGGAAGTTCTGTTGATACCCTCCAGACGGTTTTGGAAGGAAAGAATGAACTGGGGATTGTGGGGCGCCTTCCTTACCCGGATGAGATAAAGTTGATTCCCCTGATGGAGCAGGAACTCTGGCTGGTTGTTTCACCAAAGTGTCCGACAATCCAGGGGAAAACAGAAGGGATTTCCATTCATCAGCTCTCGGAATTTCCTCTTATTTTTCGTGAGATGGGTTCGAGCATCCGTCATGTTATTACCGATTTTTGTGAGACGCACCATGTCACCCCGACGGTCAGGATAGAATCAGGAAGCCTTGCTTTCATTAAGGACCTCGTGATACAGGGGCACGGTTTCTCATTTTTTATCAAGTCGGCGGTTGTGGATGATATCCGGGAAGGCAAGCTCATTGCCATTCCTATCAGGGAAGGAAATCCGCATTTGAACATTGATATCGTATCCAGGAAAAAGTCCCATTTTTCCCACGCCGCAAGGGCCTTTATGGATATCATTGAGGCAGAGAAAAAGGATGGAGCTTTTAGAAAGACCGTGGAAAACATTGTTGTATGATAAATTGGGAACGGGTTCATATTTCAAGGTTAGACTCACCTGATATATGACTGCAATTTGTTTTGTCTTACATACTTCAGTTTCTTCGTCAGGCTTTTTTATTTTTATCTGCCGGCTGTTTATTGGCATGTTTTAATCCATGAACCAATTTTTTCCTTGACAAGGGAGATGAGAATTTGTATCAGGAGGTGGTAATATGCGCAGTAAGAAATTGCGCGGGTAGTTAGGTTTTAAAATATTTAGAAAATTAAAGGGCCAGGAAGGTCCAAGCGGATTGACGTCCGTGAAGATTCTTTCTGGCCCTTTTGTATTTTGAAGGGGGATGAAAAAAGGAGGTACACCGTAAGAGTGGCCGCCTCCCAGGGAAGCCCGACAGGGGCGGGGGATGACATTAACATTGACGGAGGGAAGGAAATGAAACAACGAAGCGCTAATAGAAGTCTGTTGGTTATGACCATAGGGATAACCCTTCTGTTTTTTGCATACGCGGGTCATGCTGAAGAAAAGAAGGGTTTGAAAGCTGGTGGTGGGAAGAGCAATGTACATGTATTAAAACCCATCACAGTAATGGGTGAATTGGTTCGTCCGACCCGACAAACGGGGGATTCTCTTTATACAGGAACGACTGTAACCAAGAAAGGGATGGAGCTTTTGGGCACACCTGCCAAGACAAGCGTCTATGATGCGCTGGATATTCTCCCGGGTCTCAATGTGGAGAGTAGAGACCCTTACGGGTTAAGCGGCAAGGATATACGTATAAGGGGGATAAAAGGGTACTTTACCGGCATGACCGTTGAAGGCATCCCGAACTATGGGATCATGCCTATTGGGCCCAGGGAAGGCATCTATGATATGGAGAATATGGAAAGCGTCAGCCTCTATAAAGGGGCAAGTCCCGCTGACCTGGGCACAGGCTCTGGTAACAGGGGCGGTTCCATAGAATTGCGGTTCAGGAGACCGGAAGATAACCCAGGGATTGAACTGAATCAAAGTCTTGGCGCCAGGGATTTTGTTAGAACGTTCCTGAGAATCGACTCGGGGAAATTACCGACAAAGACGAAGCTTTTTGGGTCATATTCCTATACGGATGCCAACAAATGGAAGGGAAAGGGGGATCTCGGTCCAAGAAATCATGTGACATTGGGGCTAAATCAGAGATTTGACAATGTCGTAAATGTAGACCTGTTCTACAATTTTAATAATACTGAGAGGCACTTCTTTAGGAATCTCAGCTACGAGGAAGCGAACCATATAGATCGTCACGATAATTATTACCGCCATTACAATGATGAGCTTACGTCAAACCCGAAGAAGGATATAAATTATTATGATTACAATCGCGGGAAATTTATAAACAGGGATTTGATGTCAACCATTAATATAAATATTCCCGGGAAGTTTAATTTTTCCCTAAAACCTTACTATTCCACTGAAGACGCAGATTACCGGGAAGGGAAAAAAGGCTTTCCTGTGATGGGATACGGACCAAAGGTGAAGAAACCCGGCGTATTGTACAAGATTAGGGATTTGGACCGATATGGTGTCAGGGGTGAGTTAAACTTTGATATCTCGGGCCTTGAAGTCACGGCTGGTTACTGGTTTGAATCTCACAACCTGGAAAAATACGTCAAAAGATATATCACAACTCCCACTGGATTAAAGTACAACGGATATATGTATTATGCGGAGAATGACGGGCGTGGAAAGATCCACAGCCCTTACGCCAAGCTGTCCTATGAGCTGAACAAATTCAAATTCCAGGCAGGCCTGAAATATTTCTATTACGAGGAGCCCGCAAGCACCGGATATATTTCGGATGCAGCGCTTAACTTAAAGAAAGACCCTGATCTCAGTCTAAGTAAAATGGATTACGATAAACTACTGCCTACCTTTGGCATCGGCTATAAGTTAAACAAAAATGCCGAGGCGTATTTTAATTATGGCAGAAACTACATGAGACCTTACGCCTATGTCCCCATCACAAATCTATACGCTATGAAGAAAAAACTGTTCAAGAAGGCCAATATGACATTACAGGATATATTCGATGGCTGGAAAATGGAGACATCAGACAACTTTGATCTGGGTTTCAGGTATAAACACAAATATTTTTCTGTGGCCCCTGTGTTCTTCTACAGCAAGCATCATGACCTTTTGGTTAGCATTGACGATCCGAGAGTAATCAACCCTAAAAACAAACAGCCGGTTAGTTATTATCAAAACGTTGGTGATGCCACTGCATACGGATTTGAATTGGAGCTGAATCTTTATCCATCAAAGAACCTGATCGTTTATTTTAATCCCAGCTACACGAACATGAGTTTTGACGATGACTTTAAGAGTGGAGGTAGTGTTCTAAAGATTAAGGATAACCAGATTCCCGATACCCCAAAGTGGATTCTCAAGTCAGGATTGATCTACACGATTAAAAACCTTGAGATCAGCCCGAGGGTCAAATGGATTGACAGCAGGTATGGCGATGCCCTGAACAAAGAAAAGATCGATGATTATGCAGTTGTTGACTTAAATTTAGGATATACAATAGACAACTTCTGGGTATTAAAAGAGGCGAAGGTTGGCCTTGAACTGAGCAATCTCTTTAATAAAAGATACGTTGGCGCGATTGTGGCGAGTGATACCGGAACGGGCGCGGAATACTATGCCGGCTCGCCTTTTACGGCGATTTTGACATTAAGCGCAAAGTTTTAGTGAAACTGGGTTATTTTACTAACCTGATCGAACAATAAGCAAGGGCCGGTCTGCCCGATGCAGGACGCCAACTGCCACACTGCCGTAAAAGATCCTGGAGAGCCCAGTCCTGCCATGGCTGGCGATTGCGATAAGGTCTGCGTCTTCGCTCTTGGCCGTGTTCAGAATTCCGTCAACGACAGGGCCATGGGAAACGTGTATCTTGGATTGTATGCCCTCTTCGCGAAATTGCCCGTTTACGGTCTCCAGATAAAGTTCTGCTTGCTTTGTCAACTCTTCCATTTGTGCCTGAAATCCTTCCAGGTAAGGCACTTCAGAATCCGTCATAATTGGTGGTGGTTCAACCACTTGCAGAAAAATCAGCCTTGCATGAAAACGCAGGGCAAGCTCTTCGACATGTGGTAATATGGCCTCGGCTCTCTTTGATCCATCCAAAGGGACAAGAATGCAATGGTACATTTTTAAGCCTTCCTTTCACCTTGGTTACTAGGGGGTGTTTTTTGAGGCAGGACACCAGCCAAATCGGTATCTATCTTTAGAAGTTTTTCATAAATGGTAAGGAGAGCGTCATTTTGTGCGGAACTGTGCTCCAGGATGGCTCGAACCTCCTCTTCCGCCTTCTTGTTTACCAGGTAGTCATTATGGGCATCCAAGCGATCACGTTCTACCTGCCTGTTTTGACTCATCATGATGATTGGTGCTGCATAGGCAGCCTGCACTGAAAGCACCAGGTTCATCAGGATAAAGGGATAAGGGTCCCAGTGCCTGATCCAGGCTGTCACATTTAATGCAGCCCATGCTGATAGAATAATACTCTGGGTTATGATGAAACTCCATGATCCCATGGTTTTGGCAACCCAATCCGCGATACGTTGTCCCCGTGTCAGTTGGGCTTCAAAAAGCTTGTTGGTATCCTGTATAGGGGGGTGCTTGTGCCTAAACGGCTCGGGGAAGTGCAGCTTCATCATTTTCTAAAACCCTCTTTCCATTTCAGTTACTTTTACAGTAATCTTCATGACAGAGTCGGGGGTCAGGGACACGGAATCTATGCCTTCTTTGACCAGGAACTCCGAAATCAGGGTAGTCACTCGGGACCTGCCCGCAGAGGCCCCTGTGGCGGTGGTTCCGCCTTGCGCCGCTTTCGCTTCCCATTCCATTTTCTCCTCACGATGAGTTCTCAGTGCAAACACCCTCAATCTTTGTTACCCATATAAGATCCGAATCTTGTATGGCCAATATGGGGGAAAGGATAGAGATTAAGTAGTGCCTACCCAAAAGGGCTCTTTTCCGTAACCTCTAAGTCAATTTCCCCCGACCTTGCGAAAAAACAGTCATCTCTGAATCGGACATCTCTGAATGCCCGGATTCTTTATGCGTGGGCTTGGGCAGCAACAGCCTCAGTAGCCTTTCTAACTTCTTCCTCATTACCCAGATAATAATGCTTGACGGCATTTAAGTCCCTGTCCAGTTCATAAACGAGGGGGAATCCTGTAGGGATGTTGAGTCTGGTAACTTCGTCGTCGGACAGATGGTCGAGATATTTTACAAGCCCCCGCAGGCTGTTTCCATGCGCCGTTATGAGGATTTTTCTCCCGTCTTTCAAGGCCGGTTCAATTTTCTCGTGCCAGTACGGCATGACACGTGTCAGGGTATCCTTAAGACATTCAGCAGAGGGGAGTTCCTCATCCTTCAGGAGGGAGTAGCGGGGGTCAAATCTTGGATGCCTAGGGTCGTTCTTATCCAGGGCGGGAGGCCTGATGTCGTAACTGCGCCGCCATTTCTGGACCTGTTCTTGCCCATACTTTTTAACAGTGTTTTTCTTGTTTAAGCCCTGTAGCGCTCCATAATGTCTTTCATTTAGCCGCCATGACCGATGGACGGGGATCCACATGAGATCCGTTTCATCCAGAACGATCCATAAGGTTCTGATAGCGCGTTTTAACACGGAAGTGTATGCTACATCAAACTGATAACCTTCAGCCCTGAGGAGTCTTCCCGCATTGTGGGCCTCGGCCATACCATGATCGGAGAGGTCTACATCCGTCCATCCGGTAAACCGGTTTTCCAAGTTCCACACACTCTGACCATGTCGTAACAAGATAAGTTTTCCCATATGAGCAACTCCACCATGTCATGATTGATAAATTTTCAGGGCCTCTTCCACGGTTGTTCCCTCCACGGTGATGGCATAAATAGCATTGCACATTCTCACGGCTTCTTCCAAGGACTTCTGGTGGATGTTTCTTCCGGTGGCATTCCCCGAGGCTCCACTGATAAATATCTGGTCATGAAGCCGTTGCAGGAATGATTTTCCCTCAACACTTGATCCCCCTGCGCATACCACCTTTGTTCGACCTGCAGCCAGGACAGTCTCTTTAGAGACTCCCTTCCTTCAGATATGGAAAGCCATTTTCACTCGAAGAAAACCTTTGCACCATTTTGCCTGCGGAAATTTTTATATCCCTCTTTAGTCACATTGGCGCCCAAAATTACTACAAAACGATACCATAAAAATGCGTCCCTATCAATGACCAATTGGAGTTCCCTCACTTTTACCATTTTCGCTTGCCTAACTCCCTGTTCTTAAAGAAAATCCTCATGTCTTTAGCTGTTTTTTGGTGAACCAAACACAAGAAAAGAGATGGCGCGCTTTGTGAAGAGGCAGGACGGCATGAGGTTGCTGGGGATTTGAGGCAGGTGGTATCACACTTTGAGGTCTGTACCCCTTATTCCGAGGGTGCTGTTGAGAAGATTCAAAAACTGTAAGCGTGACAAAAATGAGAAAGATTACACTTGACAGCCTGTTTTTGGGGTGGTAGGTGAGTAAAAGGTAGAGTGCTTAGGTGAACCTAAGGAAAGGAAGAAAAGGGATAGGCACAGAAGAAGTGAGTGGGGTAGGAAACCCCCTTTGACATAAAAGATTAAGTTGCCTTAGATCTAAAAGCGTAACAAAAAGCCAGGGAGGCATTGGCAGGGGCGGAGTTCTGTCAAGGTGCCCCCGGGGGTTTTCGTATGTTTTAAAAGGAGGGAGGAAGCAGAAAAACATACAAGACTTGATAGGGCATGGCTATGTATGCTTTGTGGTAGGGAGTAGGAGATTCAGGGTTGTTATACAATCATACATTGTATAATCTGTGGATGGGGGGTACAAGTAAAAGGCAAGAGGGTCGAGCACACGCCAGGTTTTCAGAAAGTGCGACAATCCATAAAGTGTTCCTATGTCATTTGCACAAACGATTAAGAGTAAAAAAGGCCATCTTATTGCCATAATGCCTTATGAGGAGGTGTATTTTAAATCGCTGATTAGAATGTATGACACCTATAAACCCCTTGGTTCTGTGCAGGGTCTTCCCCCCTTGGATGAACACAAAAGGCATCAATGGGTTCAAGATATTATCAGCAATGGAATAAACTTTTTGGCCCTTTATGAAGATGTTGTAGTCGGACATACAAGCCTTTTCTCTATGCCAGCAAACTGGGCCGAGTACTTTATTTTTATCCATCAGGATTTTCAGCGACAGGGCATTGGGACGGCTATAAGTCTCTATGTAATAGATTGGGCCAAGCGAGAAAATCTCTCCACGATATGGCTGACTGTAGAGAGGAAAAATTATATTGCAATTTCCCTTTATCGTAAGCTTGGGTTCAAGCGAATTGGATCCACTGGTGATAGCTGGGATATGATTTTAACGTTAAGTCAATGATAATAAGAGCAAGTTGTGAAAAATAAATGCTGAAAGGAGAAAAAAAATGAGCAATGAAACATCCTTTGAAACAAAAGTTTTTCCCGTGCCGGATGACTGGAAAAAGAGGGCTTATATAAATAGCATGGGACAATACAAAGAGTTATGGAAGCGTTCCATAGATGACCCTGAAGGTTTTTGGGGTGAGATAGCGGAGCAATACGTGACCTGGTTCAGGAAATGGGATAAGGTTTGTGAGTGGAATTGGGAGAAGTCGCCTGAACATAAATGGTTCATAAATGGAAAACTGAATGTCTCCTATAATTGTCTGGACAGACATCTAAAGGAAAGAGGCGACAAGACCGCTATTATATTTGAGGGCAATGACCCCTCCGACAGCAAAAAATATACCTATAGGCAGCTCCATGAAGAGGTGTGCAAATTTGCCAATGTTTTAAAGGCAAAGGGCATCAAAAAAGGTGACAGGGTAGCGGTTTATCTGCCGATGATTCCAGAACTTGCAATTGCCATGCTGGCTTGCTCTAGAATTGGAGCGATCCACAGTGTGGTCTTTGGCGGATTCTCTGCGG
>JALTEW010000146.1 GCA_027073795.1 bacterium
GTCACAACAGTGACCACAAACTCTTTTCTTCCATATTGCAAATGGATTTTATGCATAATTTCTTACCACGAAATACACTAACTACACGAAAAGATGAAAAATGTTCGAGTATTTCGTGTGGTTCGTGGTCTATTTTCTCCTCACCCTGGCAATATCCAGGCATTGTTCCATAATCGCATCTATGTCCTCGAATGTGATGGGAATGCCAGTTTGATCCTTGAATTCGAAAAGGAGATCTTCGATCTCGTTTCTCATACGATTTTGTGTGTCTATGTCACTAGTCCAATCAACAATGCGATTTCGCTCAATGACTTCGTCTATAGCCAGCGCGATCTCTGCAAGATGGTTATAAAACTCATCGTCACCCTTATCAAACCAGGCAAGGGTTTCCTTGATAGAGCCAAAATAGGCCTTGGCAACATCGTGGTTTTGGAGCCTGTCTGGAATGTGGTCACCGGTACGGTTGAGCACAGCGTTCATAATCTCCGTAACCTTCTTGAGATACTCGTTTGCCCTGATCCGCTCTTCCCTGAAGGCCGCTATCGTCTCCTTAAGTAACTCGGAAAAGCGTTTGTAAAAAGCCGGATCTTCCCGCATGCGGTCATCGATTGTCCGGGCTGTACGATGGGCTATGGTATCAGCCTTGGCCGCAACTGTGGTAAGTTTCTCCACCTCCTTGGCAAAGGCATCTTTTTCAAAAATGTTAACCATAGGGGTAATTTTCTCTACCTCTCCGCTTCCAACATGAGTGTCTAAAAGTTTCTTAATCTTTGGCTCATATTCGCCAAAGTCCACGACTTCCGCGTATCGCCGCCTCACCGCAGAGCGGAGTTTGGAGAAAAACTTTAAATCTTCCCGGTATCTATGCAGCATTTCCGGTTTGGTTTCCTCCAGAAACTTGACGCTGGACATGGCTATGGCGAAGGTTCTCGAATAAGAGGACAGACGATCGTAAAACTTCGTTCTCAGTTCCTCGTCAGCCAATAACAATTCATAAGCCTCTTCATCCTGTTTGTTCCTTACTTTTTTGAACGTATCCCACAACACCGAGTGCTTTTGGGGAAGTGTGGCCGTCTCTACACGCACATCAGTAAGAATATCCTTGAGATCACGAGCGTCAAATTCGGGCAAGGTGCTGTAAAGGTCAAGGGCATGGTCAAGGTTTTCCAGAACCCCGCGATAGTCCAGGATGTATCCAAACTCCTTCCCGTCGTGAAGCCGGTTGACCCTTGCGATAGCCTGCAGCAGGGTATGATCTTTAAGTTTGCGGGTTAGGTAAAGAATGGTATTGCGCGGTGCGTCGAAACCAACGAGCAGTTTATCCACTACAATAATAATCTCGGGATGTTCCGCATTTTTAAAGGCGTTGATAAGTTGCTTATTATACTCTTTCTCGCTGCCATATTTTTGCATGGTCGTTTTCCAGAAGCGTTGAACGGCCAGCTTATTCTCCTTGTATAAATCCTCTTCCCCTTCGCGTTCATCTGGACCAGAAATCAATACCTCGCTTGATACCATGCCGAATTCATCCAGATATTTCTTAAAGGTAAGTGCCGTGGCTTTGTCCTGTGCTACTAACTGCCCTTTAAACCCGGTTCCCTTCCAATTATCACAATAATGTTCACTAATATCCCAGGCAATGGCCATGACCTTCTGTGCAGCCTTGTTCAGTTGGTCGGTGCTGGAAAATTTCTTCTTCAGGTCTGCGGTTTGCTCCTTACTGAGATTTGCTGTGATCTTACCAAACCAGGCATCTATCCCCTTTGTATCCACATACTGCTCAACATGCCTCCCTTCGTATAACAACGGCACCACGGCATGGTCTGCCACCGCCTGGTCGATGGTATAGGTATCGATCAATCCACCAAACTTCTCTACCGTGTTCCTATCCTTTTTCATAACCGGGGTACCGGTAAAGGCGATATAACAGGCATTGGGCAATACCCGGCGCATTTTGGCATGGCGCGGACCATACTGTCCCCGATGTCCCTCATCCACCAGGACAAAGATGTTGGAATCTTCATTCCTGACTACATGTCGCCCAACCGCCGCCTCGAATTTATCAATGACCGTTGTAATAATCCGTTCCTTTTTCCTCCGCAGCATCTCCGACAGTTTCTTGCCAGTTGCGGCCTGCTCCACCTCTTTGCCGCAATGGTAAAAGGTCCTGTAGATCTGGTCGTCCAGGTCAATACGGTCAGTGACCAGCACAATCTTGTAATCCGGGATGCTCGGGTCCAAGGCGATGGACTTGGCAAGCATCACCATGGTCAAAGATTTACCACTTCCCTGGGTATGCCAGACCACGCCGCCGCGCCGGCCACCTTTTTTCTCCCGAATTTTTATGCGATCCATGATTTTCTTAACACAAAAATATTGCTGATACCTGGCAATCTTTTTGACACCGGCATCAAACAGGATAAAGCGGTATGACAATTCAAGGAGTCTTTCCGGGCGACACAGGGCATAAAGCGCCCGATCCTGTTCAGTAACCTGTCGTTTGAGCATGCCGTATGCCGGCGGTTTTTCCCGAACGACCCACTCGTTGGCGGCAAACAGTTTGTCCACCTGTTCTTCGGAAAGCGGCACATTAACCAATTGCTGCAATTCTTCTTCAATTCGTAATTCGTCATTCTTAATCCCTAATTCCCGCCAAATTGACCAAAATTTGGCCGGTGTCCCCGTGGTTGCGTATTTGGCCTCATTTTTTGACAACGCCAGAAGTAGTTGCGAATACAAAAACAGGTGGGGGATTTCGTCATCCTTCTGGTTGCGTATCTGTTGGGATATGGCCTCACGTATCGGGTCCTTGATGTGCGGCGACTTACATTCGATCACGCAAAAGGGAATACCATTTACAAAGAG
>JALTEW010000147.1 GCA_027073795.1 bacterium
CAATAATATCGTCCACGTGGATAGAGTCACCGATCCCTAGGGAGCTAATGTCAATTTCAATCACGGACGGGATATCTTTGGGCAGGGCTTTGATGGTAACTTCACGCCGAATCTGCTCCATAATGCCACCCATCTTAACTCCCGGTGAGACGCCATTTAACTTGATGGGCACCTCTACCTCCACCTCGCTCTTCAGGTTTACACCATACAGATCCGCGTGAACCCACTGGTAAGTCACCGGGTCAATCTGTATCTCTTTGACCATGGCATCGCGTTTTTTCCTGTCATACCCCGCAATAGACAACTTCAGGAGAACCCGGGAGCCATATTCAGTGGACATGGCCTTTTCCAGTTCTTTAGGATTGAGGGTTAGCGGGACAGGCTGGGATTCCGGGCCATAAAATATGCCGGGAATGCCCCCCCCTCTCCTCAAACGCCTTGCAGCGGCTTTTCCTTTCTGTTCTCTGAATGTTGCTTTAAGTTCCAATTGCTCCATGTTTCCTCCTTGGTTTCAATATCTTTTCAATTAAATTTTTTAAACGTCTATTCTTCCCTGTCAAACGAATAATGAACTTACGGAATCTTCCGTATGGATTCTTCGTATCCCTTCAGCCAGGAGCGGGGCAACAGAAAGGACTTTAATTCTATCAAAATGGGCTGCCTCACCTCGCAATGGAATGGTGTCGGTGACGACGATTTCCTGAATGGACGAGGCCTTCAACCGCTCCATCGCCTTACCAGAAAGGACGGGATGCGAAGCGGAGGCATATACCTCCCGGGCGCCGTGTTCCAAGAGGGCCTCCGCAGCATGGGTTAAGGTTCCAGCCGTATCCACCATGTCGTCCAGTAAAATGGCAGTCTTGTCTTTCACATCGCCGATGATATTCATGACCTGGGAGATATTGGCGGCTTCTCTCCGTTTATCGATGATGGCCAGGCGTGCTTTCAGGCGTTTGGCAAAGGCCCTGGCGCGTTCCACACCCCCCGCGTCCGGTGAAACAATAACGAGACTTTCGCCGTCAGAAAACTTCTTTGAAAGATAGTCCAGAATCACCGGAAAGGCGTATAGGTGATCCACGGGGATATTGAAAAAGCCCTGTATCTGTCCGGCATGCAAATCAACCGTCATCATACGGGTTGCCCCCGCGGTCGTTATCAGATCCGCAACTAACTTGGCTGAAATAGGGGCGCGTGGAGAGACTTTTCTGTCCTGCCTCGCGTAACCGTAATAGGGAATAACAGCATTGATTCTTTGTGCCGACGCCCTTTTTAGGGCATCCATCATAATGAGAAGTTCCATCAGGTTGTCATTTCCGGGATAACAGGTAGACTGAATCACAAAGATGTCCTTCCCACGGACGCTTTCGTTAATCTCAATGTTAATTTCACCATCGCTGAAACGCCGAACGATGGCATCCCCGAGGGGAACTCCCAGGTGTTTACAGATATCTTCAGCAAGTTTCCGGTTCGAATTTCCGCAAAATACCTTCATCGCTCCTTCTCTCTTAGATTTTTAGGGAATTGGCTGGGGTGGGAGGATTCGAACCTCCGAATGCGGGCTCCAAAGGCCCGTGTCTTACCGCTTGACGACACCCCAGAGATTGGCTATAGGCGCTGGATCTCTTTCTCGTATTCTGCCAAGACCTTTTTTTCTATCATCTTCCGGGTTTCGTTGTTCAGGGGATGCGCCGTGTCTTTAAAGGTTCCATCCTTCCGTTTCTTGCTGGGCATGGCGACAAACAGCCCGTTGTTCCCGTTAATGACCTTGAGATCACGCACGACGAAGCAATCATCAAACGTGATCGTCACATAGGCCTTTAATTTTTCCTCATTAACGGGAAAAACCCTAACCTCAGTCACTTCCATTTGCGTTCCTCCAACTATCGTCTATGCCTTGCCATACCGGCCTTGCCAGAAAAAACTTCCACTCGGGTAACTGTTTCCACAATTTGGACATGGCTGTAGCTGCCGCTGTCCTCTCTTTGAAAATCCCAAAGATGGAAGACCCACTTCCCGTCATTCTCGCCTCAAGCGCGCCAAATTCCCTGAGTTTTCTACACACATCTCCTAAAAAAGGGTACCATACAAAGATAGGGCTTTCAAGTTCATTAACCAGATGCCATGTCTCCCCTTTCTGCAGATTCCCCCCTTCAAGGCTGATGGGCATATTAACCTGAGTATCCGGGTTTGTCAACTCTAAATCAAGGGCTTGATAGACCTTTTGGGTTGGGATTGAAAACCCGGGGAATCCTATGACCAGCCAGATTTTACAGGAGATTTCAACCGGGTTCAGAACCTCACCAATTCCGGAAACCATACAGGCCTTTTCCATGAAAAAAAACGGGATATCCGCCCCGATTTTTAGCCCCAGGGCTCGTAGTATGTCAAGCGAAAGCTCCAGGCGATAGAGATAGTCGATCCCCTTGAAAACAGCGGCAGCATCGCTGCTTCCCCCCCCCAGTCCCGCTCCAGCCGGGATCCTTTTTTTGATATGGATAGAAACATTTCCAGTTGGATAGCCCGCCTCATTAAGCACCCTGAGGGCCTTATACGCCAGATTCTCCTGATGGGTGGGGACGGATGGATCGTCACAGGCTATCTTGATTTTGTCTCCTTTAAGAGGGAGTGCCGCAAAAAGGCTGATTTCATCCACAAGGGTGATGGGTACCATAAGAGACTGGATCTCATGGTATCCGGAAGGGAGGCGACGTATAACCTTGAGAAAGAGATTGATCTTGGCGGGCGCCAGAATCTTTACCCATTTTTTGGACCTGTCACCATCGATAATCCACCTGGATTGCATTCACCTTATCCGTCGATCAAGCGAATCGCCCCTGTGGGGCAGGCATCTTCACACGCCCTGCA
>JALTEW010000148.1 GCA_027073795.1 bacterium
TGCAGAAGAATGAGAGCCAGTTCAGTTCGGCGGAGATCGTGTCGAATTTGAAAGACCTGCCCGAATGTATGGAGGAGGCACGCACCTTCAATCAGGGATTGCCCCTGTTGAGTCAGTTGCGGCTTTACCTGTTTGGGCATATCGGGTCTCTGACCATGCACCCGGGCGTATTGATTCCAAAAGATTGGGACGACGCGAAGTTTAAACAGGCTATCGTGGAAAAATTTACGCATGAGATGGAGTTAAATATAAGATATGGAACCTGCGGAGGGGAATGGGGCCAATTTTCCCATCGGGCCGATTTCTTTAGGGAGAGGTACGGGGATGTGGGGTATAATCTTGTAAAACAGTTCAAGGCCGTGGTTGACCCTAACAACATCCTGAACAGGGGAGTGTTGGAAGGCAATCTGCCCACCGATTTTTAAGCGATTCCGTAAATGAAAAGAAGGTGGAACAATGAGTGAAGATTTCTATCTTGAACAGACAAAAGAGATGATTCTTTCGGTGGCGAGCCGCTGTCGAAAATGCAACTATTGTTATGGTGTGTGTCCCTTGTATCAGTCCACCCGCGGATTTCAGGTCCAGGGGCCGAGCGGGATCCTGCAGGCCATGGCCTATGCCATCAAGTGGGACCTTATCGATGGAAAGAATGGGAACGATTTAAGGGAGATTATGTATTCCTGTACCACCTGCAATAGCTGTACATTGAGATGCAAGGCTTCATGCACTGGCATCCCTGTTTTGGATGCCATAGAAAAAGGACGCGCGCTCCTTATAGAGGAGATGATCGGGCCCGTCACGGAGCAGAAGAAGGTTTTGGAATCCTTGGCATTGAAAGGGAATTCCTATGATATGCCTTCGCAGAAACGACTTGACTGGCTGAAGGATCTTCAGGAAGAAAGGGGAATCAGGGTCAGGTTGTTGCCAGATGGTCAGCCGGTGGATGTACTCCTTTACGTGGGGTGTACCGCTGCTTACAACGAGGATGTCAAAGATATCGCCCGTGCCATGATAGCGATTCTAAGGGCTTCAGGGATGGACTATGGTGTCTTGAAAGAAGAGAAATGCTGTGGAAGCCCTGCCCGTAGGATTGGTGAAGAGGGGTTGTTTGAAGAAATGTCCGACTATATGGCTGAAAGGGTAAATGCCGTAAAACCGAGGCGGATCGTGACCCTTTCCCCCCATTGCTATAATACATTTGTCAATGAATATCCAGAGTTATCCGCCGGAGTCAAAATTCAACATTACACCCAATTTCTTGAAGATTTGATAGGTGAAGGACGGCTCGAGATTCCAGAAAAATTAGGGCAAACTGTGACTTATCATGATCCGTGTTACTTGAGTAAAAAGAATAGTGTGACCCGAGAGCCCCGGGAGGTTCTGAAGTGTTTGCTGGAAGAGGACCATTTTGTGGAGATGGCACATAACGGTTCGGACAGCCTCTGTTGCGGAGGAGGCGGCGGGAGGATTTTCTGGGACCCGGAGGAAACCAACCGCCTTTCCGAGACCCGGATACGCGAGGCCATGGCGGTCGGCGCGGATATGCTTGTGACGGTGTGTCCCTGGTGCCGAATCGAACTGGAGGATGCTGTCAAGACCCTGGATGTTGAAGACAAGGTGCAAGTTATGGATATGGCGGTTTTGATTTCGGAAGCGATGGGAGCAGATGCTTTTTGATTGAATAGGTCGTCCATGCTGGTTTTTCCAGGTGGTTCCATGACCCATATGTGATAGAGCTTTTCCCTGTTCTTTTCAAAACAGATAAAGCCGGTGGGGCCATTTCCTTCAGCCTCAACATTTTTCTTTCCCATTAATTCTTTAATGTGGGTCAACCGGTTTTGAGAGTGACGTCCGCCATCGAAATAGGGATGATTAAATCGACTTGTTTTTTGGGGGGGTGTTTGTAATAATCAAAAGAAGTATATATTGCTATAAATGAGATATTAAAGGTGGTATGAATTGGTGAAGGCAGATAAATACGTATTCCCCAATATGGCTCTTGTTAGCCAGGAGCTTTATCGGGAGGAGATTCCTGATGTGGCCGAAGCGGTTACAACGGCCCTGAAGGGGCTTGGGCTGGAAGGCCGACTCCATCCAGGGATGCGGGTGGCGGTTCCAGCCGGGAGCCGGGGGATTGACCGGATCGACGAGGTTCTCAAGGCAGTTGTTGATTTTTTGAAGGGAAGGGGGGCGGCGCCTTTTCTTTACCCGGCCATGGGAAGTCATGGGGGGGCAACCCCGGAGGGGCAGCTTTCGATTCTGAAGCATTACGGGATCACCGAGGAGACGATGGGGGTGCCGATCCTTGCTTCGATGGAGGTGGTTCAGTTAGGCACGACCCCGCGGGGGGTGCCCGTTTTTCTCGATAGATTTGCGTTCGAGGCAGACGCCCTGGTTATTATCAATCGTATTAAGACCCATACAAAGTTTAACGGAGAGATCGAGAGCGGCCTGTTCAAGATGATGGCCATTGGGATGGGGAAGCACAAGGGGGCAAGCGTTTATCATCGTGCCGCGGTGGACCATGGCATGGAGACCATCATCGTGGAAGCGGGAAAGATGGTACTTGAAAGCTGTAATGTCCTGTTTGGCTTGGGGATTGTAGAGAATGGGGTTGATCGCATCACGAGGATTGAGGCAACGCCCCCCGACAAGATGCTTGAAGAGGAAAAGAAGCTGCTTAAATTTTCCAAGGAGGTCATGGCAAAGATCCCCTTTGACAACCTCGACCTCTTGATTATCGATGAGATAGGAAAAAATATCAGTGGGACAGGAATGGATTCCAAGGTGATTGGCCGGCATCGAGACCTCATCGGGGATTTCTGGATTTATCCCCATCCCAAGAG